>DASZQY010000208.1:0-30457 GCA_035549395.1 Bauldia sp. | reverse complement strand
GGCCGCCACTCGGCGTCGATGCCGTGCTTGGCGATCAGCGCGTGGACCAGCGCCTTGGCTTCCTCCGCCAGCCCCCATAGGCCCTGTGCGGCCCGCAGTCCGAGTCTGGTTTCCAGCCAATCCTGGTCGCGCCGCTGCCCTGTGTGGAGCTGTCCGCCATTCCGTCCGGAGGCGCCCCAGCCGACCTGCTCGGCCTCGAGAACGACGACGTCGATTCCCGCCTCCGCCAGGTGTAACCCCGCGGAAAGTCCAGTGAATCCGCCTCCGACGATGGCCACGTCCGCGCGCACGTCGCCATCGAGCCGCGGAAAACGGAGCCCCGAGTCGGCCGTCGCCGCATAGAGGGAGGACACATGCACTCGCGCGGATTCCCTAGGTTTTACCAGGACTTATCGGCAGTCAGCTTCTGCGGATGATGGCACGAAAAAGCCGCCGGTCTTCAAGCGAATAATAGAGATGGATGCGCCCCTTGCGCACGATCACCGATGCCGCGAAGGCGATGTCGGTGCCCATGCGCTTGGTTGGCGGCGGCGGCACGATCAGCGGCTCGATGCAGCGGTCCACGACCTTGGTGATGTGGCGGTCGAACGCGATCCAGCCGATGCGCCAGCGCGCGTCGCGCGTCGCCCCGTTGTAGAACATCACCGGCGCGTCGGGGTCGTCGGTGAGCAGCGGCCCGGTCGAGAGATGCCAGTTGTCCCACTTGCCCTTGCGCGGCAGAAACGGCGCCGGCCGCTCCTTCCACGGACCGGCGACGCCCCTGCCGTAAGCCAGCCCGACGCGCGAGGAGTCGTCGTGCGCGTATTCGTAAAACATCCGCCAGCGGCCATCCTTCGTCCGGCCGATCGTCGCTTCCTTGGTATTGCCTTCGGTCTTGGTCGAGGCGTGCGCGATACCCTGCTTGACCAGTGTCGTGATGCTCCGGCCGGAGGCGTAGAACATCTGCCCGGACGAGCGCGTCTCTTCGACGCCGGTGTAGTAAACGTAATACCGGCCGCGCCATTTCACGACTGTCGGGTCTTCGCACCCGCCGATGTCGCCGGCCGTCGGCCCCGGCGCGATCGCGGGGTGCTTGTGAAGGGTGAAGCGTCGCCCGCTCGTGCTGGTGCCGTAGTAGATGCTGCCGGTCGTGGACCTCACCCCGTGCTCGACCACGCGTACCAACATTGCGAGACTGCCGTCCTCTTCCTTCCAGACATACGGGCTCATGAGGTCGCGTCCGGCCAGATGTGCCAGCCCGGTGACACGCACTGCCTCGATCTTCTCGACGTTGAAGTCGATGCGCCTCGGCATGCTCAGGCTCCAAGACCGAGCTGCAGCGAGAGCCCGCCGTCGATCTTCACCGTCGTACCGGTGATGTAGTCGGCGGCGTCGGAGGCCAGGAAGGCGATCACCTCGGCCACCTCGGCGGCCGTGCCTGCGCGCCCCCAGGGGATGTGCGCCGCCGCCGCCGCACGCACCTTGGCGTCGGCCTCGGCGCGCGCGTTCATCGGCGTGAGGATCATGCCCGGCGCGACGGCGTTGACGTTGATCTTGAGCGGTGCGCATTCCAGCGCCAGCGTCTCGGTCAGATTGCGGAGCCCGCCCTTCGCCGAAGTGTAGTCGGCGGCGCCGGCACGCATCACGTCCTGATGGATGGATGAAACGTTGACGATGCGTCCAGCCTTGGCCGCAGCCCGGAGGTCGCGCACGAAGCGCCGGCAGGTGAAGAACGCGCCGCTCAGGTCGGTGTCGATCAACCGCCGCCACTGCTCCGTGCTCATGTTGGCGACATCGACGTGCGACTGGTTGAGGCCGGCCGAATTGATGAGGATGTCGGCTATTCCGAGCGCCGAGGTCGCTTCATCGAAGGCATGCTCGACCGCTGCTTCGTCGCGCACGTCGACTTGTATGGTTGCTCCCTTTGCACCGTGCGCCTGGACGCTGGCCAGTGTTTCCGCCGCGCCATTTTCGTCGCGATAGTAGAATACCGCCAACGTCGCGCCGGCCTTCGCCAGAACCGTGGCGGTCGCCGCGCCGATGCCCGACTCGGCGCCGGTTACGATAGCTGTGCGTCCGGAAAGATCGGGCATGGCACCTCGCGGGCGAAGGCGGGAAGGGCGTCGGACATAACGCGCCACCACGCCGCCGGGTTCACCGTCGCCTCCGGTTCGCCATGCGGCATTTGGCTGCCGCTAGACGTTGAGCAGCAGGTATTCCCGCTCCCACGGGCTGATCACCTGCATGAACGTCTCGAACTCGGCCTGCTTGATCGCGCGGTAGGTCGAAACGAACCGGCGGCCGAAGATCTCGACGAGTTCCTCCGATTCCTCGAACAGCGCCACCGCCTCGAGCAGCCCGCGTGGCAGCGCGATCTCGGCCTCGTTGGCGGCGCCGGACACCGGGTCTGACACCATCAGGCCCTCGACCATGCCGAGGTAACCGCAGGCCAGCGATGCGGCGATCGCGAGATACGGGTTGGCGTCGGAGGAGGGGATGCGGTTCTCCACGCGCCGGTTGGAGGCGCTGGAGTTGGGGACTCTGAGCCCGACCGTGCGGTTGTCGTAGCCCCACATCGTGTTTACCGGCGCCGAGGCCGACTTGGTCAGCCGTCGGTATGAGTTGACATATGGCGCCAGGATGCACGTCACTGCGGGCAGGTACTTCTGCGAGCCGCCGATAAAGGCGAAGAATTCCGGCGTTGGGTCGCCCGCCTTATCGGAGAAGATGTTGGCGCCGGTCTTGGCGTCGACCACCGACTGGTGGATGTGCATGGCCGAGCCCGGCTCGCGCGTCATCGGTTTGGCCATGAACGTCGCGTACATTTCATGGCGCAGCGCCGCCTCGCGGATCGTACGCTTGAACTGGAACACCTGGTCGGCGAGCACCAGCGGCTCGCCGTGGCGCAGGTTGATCTCCATCTGCGCCGCACCTTCCTCGTGGATCAGCGTGTCGATCTCGAGGTCCTGCTGTTCGGAGAATTTGTAGATGTCGTCGAACAGGTCGTCGAACTCGTTCACCGCCGCGATCGAGTAGGATTGACGCGCCGACTCCGGCCTGCCCGAGCGCCCGCTCGGCGGCTCCAATGGATAGTCCGGATCCTTGTTCGGCTTGATCAGGTAGAATTCGATCTCGGGCGCAACGACTGCCCGCCAGCCGCGGTTGGCGTATAGCTCCAGGATGCGCCGGAGTACCTGCCGCGGCGCGATCTCAACCGGCCTCCCGTCCGAATGATAGGCGTCGTGGATGAGTTGCGCCGTCGGATCCTGTTCCCACGGGACGACGGAAAGAGTCGAGAAGTCCGGCTCAAGCAGGACATCGGCATCGGATTTGTCGTTCTCGAAGGAGCCGTCATCCGACGGCCAGTCGCCGGCGATGGTCTGTGTGAAGATCGAGCCGGGCATGGCCATGGTCGGCCCCGCCAGGAACTTGGCCACCGGCATGATCTTGCCGCGCGCCACGCCGGCCTGGTCGGGCACCACGCACTCGATTTCTTCGATGTGGCGCTCTGTCAGCCATGCCCGCGCCTCATCGAGAGAAGCAACGCCTCGCCTTTTCTCGGCAGCCATCGCCGGAGTTGCGCTCGCTGCCTTCTTTTTCCGTGCCAAGAGTCACCTGTTCACACGTCGAGGGATGCCGGGAACCTAGGTTTCCGGCGACTTTTACTGACAAAAGGTCGCTATCGGTATGAGTTTAGCATGCCCGCCGCTGCTTCGGGTTGTCCGCCGAGCGGATCAACCTTAACGTGATGCCACACTAGCCGATTGCGTGGGGCGGCAGGAAGCAGAGCTGAAGAGAGGTAACGATATGGGTTCGCTTGGGCTGAAACTGGCTCCGCTTGTATTGCTGGCCATGGCCGGCAGTGCGGCGGCCGACGATAAGATCGTCTATGTCTACAACTGGTCGAACTACATCGCTGACGATACCATTGATAATTTTACCAAGGCGACGGGCATCAAGGTGCAGTACGACGTGTATGACACGATGGAGACGCTGGAGGCGAAAGTGTACGCCGGCGGCTCCGGCTACGACGTGATCGTACCGACCAATCCCAACTTGAAGCGCATGATCGACGCCGGTGTGCTGCTGCCACTCGACAAGTCGAAACTGCCCAACGACAAGCACCAGTGGAAGCTGATTTCCGATCGCCTTGCAGCGTATGATCCCGGCAACAAGTTCGCCGAGGATTACATGTGGGGGACCACTGGCATCGGCTACGATGAGGCCAAGATCAAGAAGATCATGCCCGATGCGCCGGTGAACTCGTGGGCGATGATTTTCGATCCCAAGGTCGTGTCAAAGTTCAAGGATTGCGGCGTCGAGATTCTTGATTCGCCGGACGACGTGATTCCCTCGGCGCTCGCCTATCTCGGCCTCAACCCCGATTCCAAGAACGAGGACGATCTCAACAAGGCAGCAGCGGCAATCACCGCGATCGTGCCTTACCTGCAGAAGTTTACGTCGTCCGAGATCGATGACGTCGCCAATGGCGACGCCTGCCTCGTCCTCGGTTACTCGGGCGACATCTACCAGGCCCGCGATGCTGCCGATCAGGCCAAGAATGGCGTTACGGTTCAGTATTCGATTCCGAAGGAAGGCGCGCTGATGTGGTTCGATTCGATGGCCATCCTCAAGGATGCCCCGCATCCCGACAACGCGCTCGCCTTCATCAACTACATGATGGACCCCAAGGTCGCTGCTGCGAACACCAACTACGTCGAGTACCCCAACGGCAACCTCGATTCGCAGAAATACATCGACAAGGACATCATCGACGACCCGCAGACGTATCCGCCTAAGGAAGTGCTGGAAAAAGGGCTGTTCATTACGACGCCCAACGGCCAGGACACCCAGCGCATCGTCACCCGGCTCTGGACGACGATAAAGACCGGGCAGTAGGCTGATAGAGAGATGGCGGCGCCGCTTGCGGCGCCGCCCTCGCTAAGGGGGACCGCATGGCGAGGACGGCAGTAGGACCGGTCAGGCGCAAGTTCGCCCCCTGGAATGATCCCGCCGCCAAGCCCTTCATCGAGTTTCGTCACGTCACCAAGCGCTTCGGCGATTTCACCGCCGTCGATGACATCTCGCTCGCTGTCTATGAGCGCGAGTTCTTCGCGCTGCTCGGTCCGTCGGGCTGCGGCAAGACCACCATGATGCGGATGGTCGCCGGCTTCGACGAGCCGACGGCGGGTGAAATCATGCTCGACGGCAAGAACCTCGCCGGCGTGCCGCCCTACAAGCGGCCGAGCAACATGATGTTTCAGTCCTACGCGCTCTTCCCGCACATGACGGTGGAGGCGAACGTTGCCTTCGGCCTGAAGCAGGAGGGCATGCCGAAGGATCAGATCGCGACGCGCGTCGAGGAAATGCTGAAAATGGTGAAGCTGACGCCGTTCGCGCAGCGCAAGCCGCATCAGCTTTCCGGCGGCCAGCGTCAGCGCGTGGCGCTTGCCCGCTCGCTCGCCAAGAAGCCGAAAGTGCTGCTCCTTGACGAGCCCCTCGGCGCTCTCGACAAGAAGCTGCGCGAGGAGACCCAGTTCGAGCTCACCGACCTCCAGGTCGATCTCGGCCTCACCTTCGTCATCGTCACGCACGATCAGGAAGAGGCGATGACGCTGGCCGACCGCATCGCCGTGATGAATCACGGCAAGATCATCCAGGTCGGCACGCCGGCCGAGATCTACGAACAGCCGAATTCCAAGTACGTCGCCGACTTCATCGGCAACATTAATCTGCTCGAAGGCCACGTGGTGAGCGCCGCCGGCGGTTCGGTGCGCATGGATTGCAAGGGCACCGGGGCGACCGTTGTCGCAGAGCAGGAACTGCAGGCGCAGGCAGGCGACACCGCCTGGTTTGCCGTCCGGCCGGAAAAGATCGCCGTCTCCTTGGCCGCGCCGGCAGACCCGTCTGTAAACGCGATCGAAGGGCAGGTCTGGGACATCGGCTACCTAGGCGACATCTCCGTCTATCACGTGCGCCTCGCCAGCGGCGCCACCGTCAAGGCGACCGTTACCAACGCCACCCGTCTCGTTGAGCGCCCGATCACTTGGGAAGACAAGGTCTGGCTCTCGTGGACGCGCGATAGCGGCGTGGTCCTGACGAGCTGAGGCGGCGACGTATGGCAAGCGACAGCGACCGTCGGGAAAGGGGATTGGGACGCTGGCTCGTGCTGGCGATTCCCTATGCCTGGCTGGTCGTCCTCTTCCTCGTTCCCTTCCTGATCGTCATCAAGATCTCCTTCTCGACGCCGGTCATCGGTCAGCCGCCCTACACGCCCACCTTCGATCTGTCCGGCGGCATCGCCGGCATCACGGCCAGCATCCGCCAGCTCGTTGTCGACAATTATGTCTTCCTGACCAAGGACGCGCTCTACTGGAAATCCTATCTGTCGAGTTTGTGGATTGCGATCGCGTCGACGTTCCTGGTTCTCGTCTTCAGTTATCCGATCGCCTACGGCATGGCGCGTGCGCCGCGCGCCTGGCAGCCGACGCTGGTGATGTTGATCATCCTGCCGTTCTGGACGTCGTTTCTGATCCGCGTCTACGCCTGGATCGGCATTTTGAAGAAGGATGGGCTGCTCAATGACCTGTTGATGGCGCTGCACATCATCAACCAGCCGCTGATCATCCTGAACACCAACTGGGCCGTCTATATCGGCATCATCTATTCCTACATGCCATTCATGATCCTGCCGCTGTACGCGGCACTGGAACGCCTCGACAACACGCTGCTCGAAGCCGCCTCGGATCTTGGCAGTCCGCCTCTGCGGTCATTCTGGCAGATCACGTTCCCGCTTTCGATTCCGGGGATTATCGCCGGTTCCTTCCTCGTTTTCATTCCGGTTACCGGTGAGTTCGTGATCCCCGATCTGCTTGGCGGGCACACCACGCTGATGATCGGCAAGACCCTGTGGGATGAATTCTTTTCCAACCGCGACTGGCCGTTGGCCTCGGCCGTCGCCGTCGTTCTGCTTATCCTGCTGGTGGTGCCGATCGTCATCTTCCAGAACCAGGAACAGCGACGCGCGGAGCGCGAGGGATGAAGGTCTTCTCGCGCTTCAATCTTGCCTCGATCATTCTCGGGCTGGCGTTCCTCTACATCCCGATCGTCCTGCTCATCATCTATTCGTTCAATGACTCCAAGCTGGCGACCGTATGGGGCGGCTGGTCGGTTCGCTGGTACGGGGCGCTCATCAACGACGGCGCCATGCTCGACGCTGCGTGGGTCACGTTGCGTGTTGCGTTGATCTCGGCCAGCGTTGCCACGGTTCTGGGCACTATGGCCGCGGTCGCGCTGGTCCGCTTCGGCCGCTTCCGCAGCCGCTCGCTGTTCTCCGGCATGATCTATGCGCCGTTGGTGATGCCCGACGTCATCACCGGGTTGTCGCTGCTGCTGATGTTCGTCGCCCTTGGTGTCGCGCGCGGCTTCTGGACCATCGTGCTGGCGCATATCACCTTCTCGATGTGCTACGTCGCCATCGTCATCCAGTCGCGGCTGGTTACCTTCGACAAAAGTCTCGAGGAAGCGGCCGCCGACTTGGGTTGTCCGCCCTTCAAGACTTTCATGGTGATCACGCTGCCGATCATCGCCCCGGCGGTGGTCGCTGGCTGGATGCTCGGCTTCACGCTGTCACTCGACGATCTGGTCATCGCGAGCTTCACCACCGGCCCCGGCGCCACCACGCTGCCGATGCGCATCTACAGCCAGGTCCGCCTCGGCGTGACGCCGGAGATCAACGCTGTGTGCACGATCCTGATTGCGCTGGTCGCGACCGGCGTATTTATCGCCGCGGTCGTCGGCCGCCGGCGCGAGCTGGAACGCCAGCGAGCTGAGCAGCTCGCCGCGGCGATGCCCTGAGCGAGCATCTTGGGCTACGGATGCGGAGGGGCCGGCGGCGGTGGCCCGGCGTTCTCCGGCCCCACGCGCGGCGGACGAATGCGGGCACGGACTTCGGCCGGGGCGTTGGCCACCGCCTGTGCCACGATCTGCTGCCCGGCTTCCTGCAGGGCCTCGGTCTTGTCGCGCAGGTTGGCGTAGGCGGCATCGAGCGCAGCCGGGTCGAACGGATCGGCTCGCATGGCGTCGAACATCTGCCGCCGCGCCGCCTGCACGTCATCCAGCCGCTGGCGAATCTCCGCCCGCTTGGCGACCGCGCCGTCGGCTATCGCCTTCTGGATCTCCGGCGGGAAACCGCGTGTCCCCATCGAGACGATGCGCTCGACCTCGCTGCCCGGCGGTGGCGGCCCGCCGTGCAGGCGTGCCACGACGAAGCCGGCGACGACGAGGTTGACGGCAACGGAGAGAATGAGCGCCGCGAATAACGTGATCGCGAGCGGCCCGCGAATCGTCACATCAGGCTCCCGCTGTCGAGCGCGACGACGCCGGTGGTGCTGTCGCCGGTGTCGCTGCCGATAAGCAGGCCCGCCAGCGGCGCGTCGTCGTCCTGCGTCGTGACGTCGGGCAGCGTCGCGCCGACGGCATAGCCGGTCGCAAGAAATGCCACCATCGCCGCGCTCGCCCAGGCGACGAACCGCGGTGTCGCCCGTACGGCGACCTCATGGTGCGGTGTCTCTCCGGCATGCGCCATGATGCGGCCGAGGAACGCCGAATCGACGTTCATCGGCGCCATCGCCGCGGCGAGGGTCGTTTCGAGCTGCGCGCTGCTGGCGATCGCCTGCGACGCACGCTTGCTCTCTGCCGCCAATGCCTCTGCCTCGGCGCGCAGCGCCGCCGGCCAGCGGTCGAGCCTGCCGCCGTAGCGGTCAAGTGCCACTTCGAGTTCCTGTTCCGTCATCGCCCAACCCTCTAGTCCTGACTCTCTTCCTGGCCGCCCTCGTTTGCCAGGCGCATCCTCAGCGTGCGCCGCGCCCGCACCAGTAGCTGCTCGACCGCCCCGACCGAGAGCCCCATCGCGTCGGCGATGTCCGCGTTGGACCGTTCGCCTTCCGCCGACAGCAAAATAGCCAGGCGCTGCCGCGCCGGCAGCTCCTGAATATAACGCGTCACCGCTGCCAGTTGGTGGCGTTCCACCAGCCTGTGGTCCGCCGTGCTGTCCGGGTCGGCGATCTCGGCCGCGTCTTCGAGCCCGAAGAAGCGGCGCACCCGCCGTCGCCGTTCGCTGTCGATCGCCCGGTTGACGGCGATTCGCGTAAGATACGCTGCCAGTGGCGGGCCGCCGGGCTGCCAGCGCTTCGCCGTCTTCCAGAACGACAGGAACGTCTCTTGGACGATGTCGTCGGCCTCGATGCCGCCGGTGAAACGATGCGCCAGGGCTCGCAGCCTGCCGCCGTGCCGGCGGACGATCTCGCCTAACGCGCGCTGGTCGCCGTTGGCCACGCGCAGCGCCAGGGCCTCGTCCGTCGTCTCGTCGCCCGCCGCACTCGACAAAGATGATGGTCCGCCGGTTGTCACGCCGCCATGAGCACCGGCCGCCGCCGGCGGAACCATCATGGGCCGCATTGTGGCCGGAGCAAGCACGAAGCTCATGCAGCCTGCTCCAGCGACGTCATGCGACCGTTTCCCTCGCCTTTACTGCTGCGCGGCCGGAGGAGCCTGCGGCGCGTCTGGCGCATTGGCGTCCGGAGCGGCCGGGCCGCCCAGGTTCGGCATCATCGGCATCGCCTGTGTAAACTCGTCCGGCGTGATGACGCCGTCGCCGTTCTTGTCGAGGCTGGCGAAGTTCTGCGGCTGCGTGCCCTGGTCGGCGCCCGGCTGCTGGCCGTAATCGAGCATCCCCTGGCGCGCCGCACCGCCGTCCGGCCGCGGCATTCCGGGGCGCATCGGACCCCAGCCATGATGCTGCATCATGAAGCGGGCCATTGGCCGTCCGCCCATCATTCCGGGCCGCATCTGCCCACCCATGCCGCCGGCCAGCGCTTCGAACTCGGCTACCGATAGCTTCCCGTCGTGATCCTTGTCGATGGCATTGAACACCGCCTTCTCGAAGTTGGCGAACTCCGTCTGGTCGATGGAACCATCACCGTTGGTATCGACGAGATTGAACAGGATCTGCGCCCGGAACGGCAGCGGCCGGGCAGGGGGCGTTGGCGCGCCGTTATCCGTGGCGGTGGGCGGATTCGCAGGGGTGGTCGTGTCGGAAAAGGCGGGCACGGCCGCGATCGTGACCGCGCCAAGGGCGGCAGTCGCGAGAAGAAGGGTCTTGGGGGACATGAGACGTTCCTTGGGCGTTCGGCGCCGCCTATCGGCGCCTTCCGACGTGGTCACGCGCCCGCGCCCCTGGCCCTACGCTCAAGCCTCCATTTTCCGCGGCAAAGCGCCGTGACAGGGCGAGGCGGCGGCGCTATTCGAAGGTGCCATGAACGCCGGCCAGCCCACGGAAGTCCCCCTTTGGCGTCCCTCCCGGGAACGCGTCGCTGCTCTGCCGCTCACGGCCTTTACGGCTGAGGCCGCGAAGCGGGCCGGTCGCGCGCTACCCGACTACGCTGCCCTGCATGCCTGGTCGATTGAGGATCGCGGCGCCTTCTGGGATCTGGTCTGGGATTTCTGCGGCATCGTGGGAGAGAAGGGTGGCGTTGCGCTCGCCGACGGCGAACGCATGCCTGGAGCCCGTTTCTTTCCCGAGGCGCGGCTGAATTACGCCGAGAATCTGCTGCGCCGCCATGACGATGCCGAAGCGATTGTCTTTCGCGGCGAGGACGGGCGCACGCGGCGCACGACATGGCGTCAGCTCAACGACGAGGTCTCGCGGCTCCAGCAGGCGCTGGCCGCGGCGGGCGTCGGCGTCGGCGATCGGGTCGCGGCATATCTGCCCAATATCACCGAGGCTATCGTCGCCGTGCTTGCCACGGCTTCGCTGGGCGCCGTCTGGTCGTCGGCATCGCCGGATTTCGGCATTGACGGTGCCGTCGACCGCTTCGGGCAGATAGCACCCAAGGTGCTTATCGCCGCCGATGGCTACCGCTACGCTGGCAAGGAGATCGACCTCGGCGATCGCATCCGCGCCATCGTCCCGCGGCTGGGCGGCGTCGCGCGTATCATTGTCGTGCCGTTCACTGGCCGCGCTGATGGCATCGTCGCCTCGCTGCCTGATGCGGTGACGTGGGACAATGCGCTGGCGCCGTTTGCGGCCAAGCCGGTGGCTTTCACCCGCGTCCCGTTTGCCCAGCCGCTGTTCATTCTGTTCTCCTCCGGCACGACCGGCATGCCGAAGTGCATCGTCCATTCAGCCGGCGGCGCGCTCATCCAGCTGATGAAGGAGCACCGCCTCCATTCCGCTATCAGCGAGGGTGACCGCGTCTTCTATTTCACCACCCTCGGCTGGATGATGTGGAACTGGCTGGTGACGGCCCTTGCATCTGGTGCCACGCTTCTGCTGTTCGACGGTTCGCCGTTCCATCCCGGCCCAGAGGCGCTGTTCGATTACGCCGCTGCCGAAGGGTGCACGCTGTTCGGCACCTCCGCCAAGTACATCGACAGCGTGAAGAAGGCCGGTTATCGCCCCGCCGATCATCATGAGCTCGGCGCGCTCCGGACGATCGCCTCGACCGGCTCGCCGCTCGCGCCGGAAAGCTTCGACTTCGTGTATGACGCGATCAAGCGCGACGTCCATCTCGCGTCCATCTCCGGCGGCACCGATATCGTCTCGTGCTTCGTGCTCGGCGTGCCGAGCCTTCCGGTGTGGCGAGGCGAAATACAGGCGGCCGGACTCGGCATGGCGGTTGACGTATTCGATGCCGACGGCACGCCGTTGAAGCGCGGCAAAGGCGAGCTCGTCTGCAAGCGTGCCTTTCCTTCCATGCCGGTGGCGTTCTGGAACGATCCTGACGGTTCGCGCTATCGCGCCGCTTACTTCGAGCGTTTTCCGGGCATCTGGTGTCACGGCGACTTCGCCGAATGGACCGAGCATGGCGGCATCGTCATCCATGGCCGCTCCGACGCGACGCTGAATCCCGGCGGCGTGCGCATTGGCACCGCCGAGATCTATCGGCAGGTCGAGCAGGTACCCGAGGTGCTGGAAGCACTTGCCATTGGGCAGGATTTTGCCGGCGACGTCCGCGTCGTGCTGTTCGTGCGTCTTGTCGAGGGCGCGATGCTGGATGAGTCTCTGCAGCAACGCATCCGCGCGAAAATTCGCGCCGGCGCCAGCCCCCGTCACGTGCCCGCGAAAATCGTTGCGGTGGCTGATATCCCGCGCACCAAGTCCGGCAAGATCGTCGAGCTTGCGGTGCGTGAGGTTGTACACGGCCGCCCGGTGAAGAATGTCGAGGCGCTCGCCAACCCCGCTGCGCTCGATCTCTTCCGCGATCTCGCGGCGCTGGCGGACTGATCGACAAGTAGCGTTAGGGCCACACAGGCGCACTCCCTCGCGCGTCATCTCTTGTGGGCTCCATTCGGGGATCACAAATGAGCCACCTCGGACAACTCAGGGGAGGCGGGCGTGCTGTACCAGTTGCTGTTCTTTCTGCACCTAGTTGGAGTGTCGCTGTTCCTGCTCGGACATGGCACGTCGATGTTCCTGGCCATGGCTTTGCGGCGGGAGCGCGATCCGGCGCGCATCCGGGCAATGCTGGACCTCTCATTGGTCAGTATCGGCGCCAACTATGTGGGGCTGCTGCTCCTGATCGCAGCCGGTATCTGGATGGGTTTCATTGGCCAGTTCTGGTCGAATGGCTGGATCTGGGCGGCGCTGCTCGTGCTCGTCGCCACGATGGCCTTCATGGTATTTGCCGGTGTCACCTACTTCGGCCCCGTGCGTGTGGCGGTGGGCCTGCAACCCTACCGTCACTCGCGTCAGGTGCCGCTGGGCCCGCTTGCCTCGCCCGTCGAGCTCGATCGCCTGCTCACGTCATGGCAGTTGACCACAACGATGGTTGTCGGCGCCTTCGCCTTGCTCGTTCTGCTGTGGCTGATGGTCTACAAGCCCTTCTAGGGCTTAACCCGCCAATACCCGCGTGGTCGGAAAGGTGACTTTCACCAGAGTGCCTTGGCCAGGGGTCGATTCGATCGCGAACATCGCGCGATTAGCCTCGACCAGCGCCTTGGTTAGCGGCAAGCCTAGGCCGGTCCCTTGATCGCGGTCGCTGGCGGACACCTGCCGGAAGGGCTTGAGCGCCGTCTCGAGGTCTTTCTCGCTCATGCCGATGCCGGTGTCGCGCACGCGCACCACCACCTCTCCCGAGGCCTCGAGCGACGACGAGACGATCACCTGGCCGCCGGCACGTGTGAATTTCACCGCGTTCGACATGATGTTGAGGAGGATCTGGCGCAGTGACCGCTCGTCCGCCACGACGTTCGGAACATCGGCGGAAAGCGACGTGCGGATGATGATGCGCTCTCGGTTGGCCAGCGGCTGCATCAGCGCGACGCACTCCTGGATCGCGCCATTCACTGGCACCGAACCGAACGTCAGCTCGACCTTGCCGGCCTCGATCTTTGACAGGTCGAGCAGGTCGTTGATCAGGCTGAGCAGGTGCGCGCCCGAAACATGGATGTCGTGGAGGTAGTCGCGGTAGCGCTGGTTCCCGATCGGGCCAAAACGCTCGCCCATCATCACTTCCGAGAAGCCGATGATGGCGTTGAGCGGCGTGCGGATCTCGTGGCTGATCTTGGCCAGGAACTCCGACTTCTGCGCGTTCGCCGCCTCCGCCGAGCGCCGCGCCGCGATCAACTCCGCCTCGACGTTCTTCCAGTGCGTGATGTCGCTGAGCACCGCGCAGAACTTGTCGGAACTCCCGATCCTTCCCATGGTCATGAACAGCGGGATGAGTCCGCCTTGCGGCACCCGGCCGATCACCTCGCGGCCGTCGTTGAGCACGCTGGCGACGCCGTTTTCCTTGAGGCCGTCAAGGTAATCCAGAACGGCCTTCTGGCTCTCGTCGGCGACGAGGTCGGTGAAGTAACGCCCCGCGTAGTCCGCCGCCTTGACGCCGAATAGCGCCTCCGCCGCGCGATTCATGCGGTCGATCTTGCCGTGCCCGTCGAGCACCAGCACACCGTCGGTCGCCGTGTCGAGGATCGCCTCGAGTTCCTCGGCGTGTGCCTCCAGCCGCGCCATCGCGATCGCATCTTCATCGCCGGTGTCGCCGCCGATGTTGGCGTCGAGCGAAAGCATCAGCGCCGTGGCGCCGCCGAAGTTCACGGCGTGCAGCCATGCCTGAACCGGAACGCCGGCACCGTCGCGGCGTTGCGCGCGCAGCCGGCCGCCGGCTTCCACGATTGAGCCTGCGATTGCCTCGCGACCGGGAAAGATCGCCTCGGCGCCGCCGGCATCAATGAAGGCAGCGAAGCTGTCGTAGCCTAGCATGTCGATCAGTGTGCGGTTCGCGAACAGCGTTCGTCGGTCGCGGAAGATGGCGATGCCGATCGGCAACCGATCGAGGAGGCGCGTGTCGATCTCCGACACCGGCGCCTTCACGATCTCCTTTCGCGACGGTGGCGCCGGCTCGGCTTCCGCGGCAGCGTGCGGCGGCTGGCGCGCGCCGAGCGCCTCGGCGATACGGCGGAAGGCATCGCGCTCCGTGCCGCTCAGGCGGTCGACGGCCGCGCGGTCGACTGCCGGCAGGTGCACGACGTTGGAAGGTTCGCCCGGCACTGCCTCCAGTCGGGTTTCGGCGGCAGGAGGTTGCGGCGGTGCCAAATCGCCGTCGTGTTGTTCTTCAGCGCCGCGCGACCGACGGGGCCGCCGCCCGGCTCCCCGTTCGATCGAGTGCTGCGCCGCCTCATCGGCGTCGATCGCGGATGGCTCACGCGCCTGCTCGCTCGCCGGTAAACGCGGCTGCTGGACGGCCTCGGGCGCCATTGCGGAAAGGATCGTCGCCTCATCCGGCTCACCCGGGAAAGGAGGCCGCGTCACGTCCTTCTTCCCGGCACTCTCCGCCGCGGGTGGCTCGCCGGATGTGGTCGCGGGAACGTTGGCATCCGTTGCTTCATTTTCGAGCGGCGCCACGGCCTCGGCGGCGGCTTCGTTCGGTGGTTCGGGCGGCTGCTCCTCCGCTTCGAGTTCGGGCAGCATCAGGTCGGCGTCGACTTCAAGCCCCGCCGCTTCCGTCATGGCATCGCTGCCGACTGCGATCGCATCGGGCATCGCCGTTTCGGCCATCCCTGCAATCACCAGGGTGAGTTCGCGGCCGTCGGCCGTGAAGCGCAACGCGCCCCCGATACGCGGCGCGCGACCGGCGCCAAGCTCGCGTATGGCCAGCGCCGTGTCCGCAGCCTTCGCCGCGCTGAGAAGCTCGGCCACGTCACTTTCTGACGGGCCACGCGACACGTAGTCCGGGGAAGCGGCAAGAACGCGTCCGTCGTTGCCGATGATTGCCGCCAGGCGCTCTTTGGTTTGCAGCGCATCGACAAATCGCTCGGCGCGCGCCGCGAGCGATTCCGAAGCGACCGTCACCGCGCCTACCGCAAGCAGGGCGCGCTTCTCTCCGCCATGACCGTAGTTCAGGCGCAGGCAAGCCGCCGGCAGGGTCGTCACGCCGACGCCCAAAGCGAAGCGCAGCATCTCGAGCCTAGGCGTATTTGCCGGAGCCAGGCGCGTCAGCCGCGCCGCGAGGGCGCGGATCGGATTGAGACGGGAGAAGTGCAGCGTCAGCGCCGCCTCTATGCCGGGTAGGTCGAGGAAGGCACAGGCCGCTGCGTTCGCAAACAGCAGGCGCGATCCATCCGGCGCGAAGACGAAAGCCGGGCGCGCGTCGAGCAGCGTAGCCGCCACGGCCGCCAGCTGGGCTGTTTCGAGAAATGCGTCGGTGGTCCCGTCCATTGAGTGCCGTCAGTCCCCGATCAGCGTTTTCGCCGCGACCGGAAACGACGGCGCGACGGAAAACGGCGGCGCCTCATTCCCCCGTTGGTCCGGCATTCTTACGGCCAAAGGATGGCCCGGTCCACGCACGCCGCCGCCTTCGGCGTGCGCTTCCATCGCAACGGTTAACTCGCGCATGGCTTCGCTCCGTCCGCTGGCCTAGTATCGGCACGGGGCAACAGCCAAGCCTACAGGGAGGAGCGCCGTCATGCAGCGCACCGGCTTCGAAATCCCCGAACAAATGCGTCGTGCCGCCGATGACAGGATCGCCGAGGCGCGGAAGGCCATCGAGCAGGTACTGGAAGCGACTGAGAAGGCTCTGTCCCAGGCTGCCGGGTCCTCCAAGTGGATGGGCGAGGGCGCAGCCGACGTGCAGCGTCAGGCATTTGCCTACCTTGAGGAGAATGTCGGCGCGTCCTTCGATCTGGCTCAGCGCCTCGTGCACGTCCGCACGGTCGAGGAACTCGGCGCCATTCAGCAGGAGTTTGTCCGCCGGCAGATGGCCGCGATGATCGAGCAGGGTACCGCCTTGGGCGACATGGCGATGCGTGCCGCCGCCGAAATGGCAGCGAAGCCGAAGAAATAGGGCGAAAGCTTAAGATTTTGTGCATTGCAAAATAATTGTTGCAACGCACCATAGCCTCGACTATATGCGTGTCATCGGGAACGCGGGGACGGAAAAGTCCGCGGTCCTTACGAGAAACGCACCGAGTTCGAGGATCACTGCCATGACCACTGCAACCAACGGCAAGAAGGCCAAGCCGGCCAGCGCGCCGTTCGAGGCGTTCACCTTCCCGACGCCGACCTTTGAAGTTCCGGCTGCTGTCCGCGAGTTTGCGGAGAAGTCGGTCAGTCAGGCCCGCGAGGCCTACGACAAGTTCCGTACTGCCGCTGATGATGCCACTGGCCTCGTCGAGGAGACTTTGGAGACGGCCCGTGAGGGTGCGGTCGCCCTTGGACTTAAGGCTGTCGATGCCGCCAAGGTCAACAGTGAGGCGTCCTTCTCGTTTGCCCGCGATCTCTTCGGCGCCAAGACGATGTCCGACGTCATCGAGCTGCAGAGCACCTTCGCCCGCAAGCAGTTTGATACCTTCACCTCGCAGTTCCGCGAGTTCCAGGCGCTGACCGAGAAGATGGTTGCCGACGCGGCCAAGCCGGTAAGCGAGAAGGTCGAGAAGACCTTCAAGGACATGAAGGTCGCCTAGTCAGGCGAATTACAGCTCCCGGGCGCCTTCCTCCCAGGGCGCCCTGCGAAAGGGCCCGGAACGCATCCTCCCGCGTTCCGGGCCTTCTTCGTTTTCAGCCGTAGTGGCTTGAATGGGCCGGCCAATCCGCCTAGTTTCCCGCCGCCGGAAAGGGGCAGCTGTAGCTCAGTTGGTAGAGCGGCGGATTGTGGATCCGTAGGTCGTTGGTTCAAGCCCAACCAGCTGTACCATTCCGTTGCTAGCCAAAGCGCTGTGGCGGCGCCGGCTTGTTGCCGGCAATCTCGTCGATCTTCGCCAGCACCTCGGGCGTCAGCTTTTCCTTATGGTCGAGCGCGGCGAGATTATCCTTCAGCTGGTCGAGCTTCGACGCGCCCAGGATCACGGTTGAGACGTGCGGCGTTGCGATGCACCACAACAGTGCCATGTGGTGGATGGGCAGCCCGACTTCCTTCGCCAGTCCGGCAAGCTTCTTCACCTTGGCCAGCCGTTCGCGGCCATGCGGCGATTCCCATTCTCTCTTCAGCCATTCGTAGCCCGGGAGGTTCATGCGGCTGTCTGCCGGAATCCCGTCGTTGTACTTGCCAGTCAGCACACCTGAAGCCAGCGGCGACCAGATCGTGGTGCCGAGGCCCACGAGGTCGTAGAGCGGCAGGAAATCATGCTCGACTTTCTGCCGGACGAAGATGTTGTACTGCGGCTGCTCCATCGTCGGCGGTGTCAGGTGGTTGGCGCGGGCGAAGCCCCACGCCTCGGTGATCTGCTGCGCTGACCATTCCGAGGTGCCCCAGTAAAGCACCTTGCCCTGCGCGATGAGGTTGTGCATGGCCCACACCGTTTCCTCGATGGGCGTGTCGATGTCCGGCCGGTGGCAGAAGTAGAGGTCGAGGTAGTCGACCTTAAGTCGCTTCAGCGCGTCGTGGCAGGCATCGGTTATGTGCTTGCGCGACAGCCCGCGCTGCATCGGACCTTTGCCGTTACCGCCGAAGAAAACCTTCGAAGACACCGCGTAGCTGTCGCGGACCCAGCCCAGCGAAGCGATTGCCTCGCCCATCACCCGCTCGGCGTTGCCCTGCTCGTATCCCTCGGCATTGTCGAAGAAGTTGACGCCGTGGTCGTAGGCGTAAGCCAGCAGATTGACTGCGGCATCGGTCCCCACCTGTTTGCCGAAGGTGACCCACGCTCCAAACGAGAATTCGCTGACTTTGAGGCCGGACTTGCCGAGACGCCGGTATTCCATATCGCCAATTCCTCTTGCGTGTGGCTGGTGGTGGCCGGCAACTTAGGGCACGGATCGCTGCCCGGCCACCGTGGCAGATCGACCGGCTAGCTCGCGCTTGCCCGCCCGATCAGCGCCCCAATGACCTCGAGTGCAAATGCCGGGTCGTCGTCATTGGTGATGGTGGCCGTCGGCCAGGGAGTGCGGGCCGTCAGCGTGGTTTCGCTGGCCCGTGGCCGCTCGAAGTACATCTCCTTGCGGCGGCGTGCCTCGCTGATCTGGACGGCGACACCTTCAACAGCCCGCTCGATGCGTTGCGCCATCTCGGCGTCGAGTTTGCGCCCGGGCCAGAGGCTGCGCGCCAATACCCGGCCCCAGTGCGCCGCCGCTGCAAGGAAAAGCAGTTTCTCGCGCACCTCGCCGAAGCGCGTAACGACGCCCCACGGCCCGCCGATAGGACGCACGGTCGTGGCGAGCTCGGTGTAAAGCCGGTCGACGCTCCGCGAGAGCCCGGCGAGATCCGCGCCCGCCGTCGCGCCATCGGCACGCACCTTCACGGCGTTCACCAGCTCGCCAAGCGCCGTCAGGTATTTCTCCAGCGCCATGGCGGCACCGACCGATGTGCGCGTCGGAAACACGAAGAACGCGACCAGTGCTCCGGCGATGCCGCCGACCAGCGTTTCCTCGAGCCGCACGACCAGCAGCTCCGGCGTGAACATTCCCATCACGCCGTAGAGGAGGGCGAGCGCAATGGTGATCAGGAAGATCATCAGGCTGTACGACACCTGCACGAAATAGAAGCCGACGAAAAAAAGCAGCAGGATCGCGATCGTCGACACCCACAGGCTGCCATGCACCAGCGTCGCCGCGGCGGTGCCGACAAAGAGTCCTGCGAACGTTCCGACCGAGCGCTGCAGTGCGCGCAGCGCGGTGTCGGCGCGCGAACGGGCGTTGTTGAACACGATGAAGGCAGTTATCACCGCCCAGTACCAGCGCACCGGTGAAAGCAGCAACCCGCAGCCGAGCGCGATCGCGCACGCCAGGGTGACCTGGATCGGCGCCTGCAGATCGAGCGGCACTGCAGGTCGCGCAGGTGGGGCGGCCGCCGGCCCCACGGCACCCGAAGCCGGCACCGCTGCCGCTGGCGGCACAAATGCGGGGGAGGGAGATGGGCCGAGGGCCGCCTCGAGACGCTGCAAGGCCCGACCGACGCGCGCCGCCAGGCGCGTGGCGGGCGCGGTGTCGTCGCCCGGCATCGGAACCGCGCGGTTGAGCAGGGCATGCACCGCTTCCGCGCTCGGCGCCTCGACGTGGCTGGCTGCCACCAGCCGCTCCAGCGCGAGTTGAAGCTCGAACAACGCGATCGCGAGATCTGAGGCAGCGCCCTCGGCCGCGAGCGCGCCTTTTTCTCCCTGGGGAATGAATCCCTCCGCCATCATTACCGCGTCGCGCAGGCGCGCCAGGTGTTTCTCCGGCACTGCGCGCGCCTTGTCATCGCTGCCGTCCGGAAGGAGCTCGCGGAGTATCAGGTTGATGCGATGCTCGATCGCAATCATCGCCCGGCGAAAATCGCGCTCAGGATCGTCGCTGAGCAGAAACACGCCTGTCACGTGGGTGGCCAGCATGGCGATCGCCACGGCGAGCGCGATCCATCCGGCGTCGCCAAGCTGCGGCCGCAGATAGTCGCCCATGAAGTAGGCCATGAACGCTACCATCCCGATGGCGAACCAGCGCGGGCCGTACTTGCGCACGTACACGGCGATGAAAACGACCGCGAGAAATGTGAGATCGGCAAGTGCGGGAATCGGCGCCAGCAGTGTCGCCAGCAGCGTGGTGGCAACTGCGATGAGGCCGCCGATCGCTCGCGTCACGATTTGCGCGTTGCCGCTCGGGTCGCGCACCGCCATCGACCCGACGAAGCATATGACGACGGCCATGCCGTAGGCGGCGATCGGCAGGGGCGCAACAGCCCACGTTATCGCGGCCAGAACCAGCGCAGCCAGCGCCAGCGAGAGCATGGCGCGCGACGCGAGTCTGAGGCGCGACAGAGCGGGATCGGAGGCGGCGATGTGGTCGCCGAGGCTGCCGAGCAATCCGCGTGCGCCGGACTGTGCCGACGAGCCTCTCATGGCTGTCGCCAACGTCGGCACTCCTCGCTGGTTGGGGGCAAAAAGAATCGCGACGGCGATCTTATCCGCCGCGACCGCGCGTGTGCCGTTTTAGTGCAGCGTCTCGTCGAAGAATTCGAGCAGCCGCTTCCAGTGCCGTTCGGCCCCGGCGGCGTTGAAGACACCGTGGTCTGGCACCGTCCAGCCGTGCGCCATGCCGATGTAGTTCTCCATCGTATAGTCGACGCCGGCCGTGCGGAGCGCGAGGTCGAGCTTGGCCGATTGCTCGGGCGGGAAGCTCCGGTCCTCGCCCGCCGCGCCGACATACACTCGTCCCTTGATCATCGGCGCCTTGAGGTGAGGGCTGTCCGCGGCATCGCTGGCCAGGTTGCCGCCATGGAAGCTGGCCGCGCCGGTGACACGATCGCTGTAGGCGGCGGCAGCGGTGAGCGCCCGCCCGCCACCCATGCAATAGCCGACGGTGCCGATCTTGGCGCTGGCGCCTTCCTGCGTCAGCGCCTCGATGAATGAACGGCCGTCGCGCTCGGTCAGCGCGTGGGATGCGGCATGCATCATGCCCATGATCCTGTCACGCGTCGCCGGATCGTTGAAGGCAGTCTTCGTGTCGAACGGCCCGTACGCGCCGGAGCGATAGAAGAGATCCGGCACCAGCACGACGTAGCCGGATGCCGCTAGCCGCTCCGCCATCGCGTCCAGCGCCGGCCGCGGTCCGAAGGCGTCCATGTATAAAATGACGCCGGCCGTGGCCCCGCTGCCGGCTTTGAAGACGCCAGCCTTGCACTGGCCATCGCCGGTATCGATGGTGATGTCGCGCTTGGTCATGTTGATTGGTTTCCCCTGTCGCGCGCGCCGTTGCTCGCGCGCCGCTCTGTCGTTGGCGGATGAGAACTTAGGGCCGAACTGGGCGCTGCCAAATTGCTACTGTGCCGCGGGGCGGTTTCCTCCCGGCGGCCGCCGCGGCGGCCCATCCTGTGGCGGCGCCGCTTTCAGCCACGCCACGATTGCCTCGATGTCGGATTCCGGCAGATGCGCGATGTTCTCCTGAACCTCGCCCATGATGCCGTCGAAATCCTGGCCGAGCTCGAAGTCCGTCACCAGGTCGTCGGTCGATTTGTCGGCGAGGCCATTCTTGCCGGTGGTGATGTTCGGCGCCCGTCCGCGTCCGGTCGGGTTCGGCGCGCCGACGAGGGCGTGGGCATGGTCGAGGCCGCCGAGGCCGAACAGCGTTCGTGGCGTGTGGCATTCGTTGCAGTGTCCGGGGCCGTCGACGAGGTAGTGTCCGCGATTGACCATGGCTGACTGCGCGGGGTCCGGGCTGAACTCCTTGCCGTCCAGGAACATCAGCTTCCACAGGCCGAGCCCGCGCCGGACGTTGAGCGGGAAGGGGAGCTGATCGGGCTGGTTCACCGCGTGCACCGCAGGCAGCGTATCGAGAAACGCCTTGAGGTCGATGAGGTCGGTCACCGGCATGCGCTGGTAGGAGGTGTAGGGGAACGAAGGATACAGGTGCGTCCCGTCCGGGGTGATGCCCTTTTTCATCGCGTTGACGAAATCGAGCGTCGTCCAGTTGCCGATCCCGGTTTCCTTGTCCGGTGAAATGTTCGGCGGAAAGAATGTGCCGAACTTCGAGGTCAGCGGCTTGCCGCCGCCGAGCATCGGCAGCGCAGCGTCAGTCGGTGCGTTCGGCGAGATGTGACAGGACACGCAGCCGCCGGCCCAGAACAGCAACTCCCCGCGTTTGGCATCCCCTGGCGTGTTCGGCACAGTGGCGGCATCGACGCCGCGCGGCTCGGTCAGGATCCAAAATGCAGCCGCCGCGACCACGACAATCGCGATGATGATGGTAAGCGTCCGCCGCACGGCTATCGCCTCCGCCGCCGTCCGCCGGCTCGCGGACGGGGGATCGCGACACCTGATGCGGATACGCGGTCGAGCATCATCTGGAAGTTGGCGCGCAGCGTCGTTTCGATTTCTGGCCGGCGCTCGATGCGACTGAGCAGAAGCCCGACCGCCTCGATGGTGGCAAGACCTTCGCGTCGCGGTTCGCGACGGAGCGAGCCGTAGAGCGACGGCTGGTGTGGATTGAGCGCCACGCGTTTCGCCTTGAGCACCCAGGGGTTCCGCCACCAGAGCGTTTTCGCCTGGCTCCAGGTTCCGTCGAAGACCACGATTCCGTCGATGTCGGACAGCGCATCGCCCTGGTCTTCGACCGGCGCACCCTTGCGGTCGAGGACGAGCACGTCTTTGCCCTTGGGAAAGTCAGCCGGCCGCGATGCGCCGAGATGGAGAATCGCCCAGCGTTTGGGATCGGCCGGTCTGCCGAGCGCCTTGGCAAGACTCGGCCACGACAGGCCAACGCGAAAAGTCACATCAGTAAGACTGACCTCCGTCAGCCTGGCCGTGCCGAGGAGTTTGTCCTGTTCTTGTGGATGCTGGAGGATGAGCACGCCAACGCGGTTGCGTAGCGGCGTGATCGCGTCGCAAACCGAAAGCGACATCGGCTTCAGGCAGCGCGGACATATCGCCTCGCTTGCCGCCGTGACGCCCTCTGCTGATTGCTCCATGAATGACCTTGATGCCGCTTTGCCGATGCGTGGTTAACAGACGGCGTGGCTTCGTCCAGTCCACTGGGCTCAACACACTTTCGTGATGGGCGGAGCGGCCGCCTGAATCCGTGGTTCCGCATGACATTCAGGCTGGCGCGTGGCGGACGAATTTCGCAAATCTTAACCGGCACGGAGGACAAATTGCCTCATCGCATAGGTTGCGCGGGGTTGCCGGCCACATGCTCGCCTTCGATGCCGCTTCTGCCGGGACAGAGTCTGTGCCCGGGGCGAGCCGGCCCATCTCGCGCCTGGCTTCCGTGACCGCCCCACTAAGGCGCCTGCATTTCGGAATCGCCGCGAAGATCGCGATCTGGGCGGTACTGATCGGCGTGCCCGTCGCTGCCGTCGTCGGCTATCTCATGTATCGCGGCAGCGTCGATCTGCTGGTTTCTCGTCAGCAGGCCAGCCTGTCCGCCGCCGTTGCCGTCGCAACCACTCGTCTCACCGCCGGCTTCGACAGTGCGGAGCGCGATGCCAGGCTGCTGCTTGCCACGCCCACAGTCGCCGGCCTCCAGCGCGCCGCCGGCAACAACGGCGTCGATCCGACCGATGGGGCGACCGAGGCGGCTCTACTCGATCGGACTGCGGTCCTGTTTGCCGCAATGCTCGACAACCGGACGGGGTATTTCTCCATCCGCCTCGTTGGCCCCACTGGCCACGAGTTGCTGCGTGTCAACCGCGGCGCTGACGGCAAGGCGGCGCGTGTCCCCGATGCTCGCCTTCAGGACCGCAGCGAGCGTCCGTACTTCAGTGACGTCGCCCGGCTGCGTCCTGGCGATGTCTATGTTTCGGGCTTCGAGCTCAATCGCGAGAATGGCGTCATTGAAACGCCCTTCCAGCCAACCACGCGGGTCGTCGTTCCGCTTGTCGATTCGGTCGGCGCCCTCATTGGCACGGTCGTCATCAACGTTGATTTGGGCAGTGTGTTCGATGCGGTAGCGCACGACATTGGCCCTGGGGCACTGACCTTCATTGCCGACAGCGCCGGCGACTATCTGGTCAATCCCGATGCGCCGGGAAATATCTTTGGTTTCAACCTCGGCCAGACGTACCGCCTGCAGGATGACTATCCGGAAGTCGCTTCGCTCCTGGCATCCGGCAATGCCTACCAAGGCGTTGTCCAGCGCGCCGGCGTCACGTACCTGGCCGATGCTCGCCGCGCCAGTGTCGATCCCGCCAATCCCGCCAATGCTCTGGTTGTCGCGGCGCTCGTTTCGGAAGCGGGCATCGTCCACGAAGCGACAGCGCTTCGCGACCGCACGGCCGCGGTCGCCGGTCTGGTCATTCTCGTTGGCGTCCTGTTCGCCTTCGTCCTCGCCCGCATGATCGTGCGGCCGTTGCGCGCCGTGACCGCTGCGGCGAGTGAAATTGCCGCCGGCCGGCGCGATGTCGATCTTTCCGCGTTTTCCGGGCGGGACGACGAGACCGGTGCGCTCGCCCGTGCGATGAGCGTCATGGTCAGGGAAATCGCCGAACGCGAAGACCGGATGCAGGGCCAGGCCGACGAACTTACCCGATCGAACCAGGAGCTCGCGCAATTCGCTTACGTCGCCTCGCACGATCTGCAGGAGCCGCTCCGCATGGTCGGCTCCTATCTCGAACTGCTTGCCCGCCGCTATGAAGACAAGCTCGACGACGAAGCCCAGGAATTCATCGGTTTCGCCGTCGACGGCGCGACGCGCATGAAACGCCTCATCAACGATCTGCTCGGCTATTCGCGCGCCGGCAACAGCCCGCTCAAGCGCGAGCCGGTCGACAGCCGCGAGCTGGTTGAGACAGTGCTGGCGTCGCTGACGCTCCAGATCGAGGACGCCCACGCGGAGGTTCGCATCGCCGGGTTGCCGCAAGTGCGCGTCGACCCTGTCCAGTATGGCCGTGTCTTCCAGAACCTGGTCGAGAACGCCATCAAGTACCGCGCCCCTGACACACGCCCCCTCATTGAGATCGGGGCGGTGCGGAAGGACGGCCTGTGGTGTTTCTCGGTGGCCGATAACGGCATCGGCATCGATCCGGTCTTCAAGGACAAGATCTTCGAGATATTCAAACGCCTGCACGGGCGCGACCGCTATTCGGGAACCGGTATCGGGCTCGCGGTCACGAAGCTCGTGGTCGAACGCCACGGCGGCCGCATCTGGGTCGAACCACGCGCCGGCGGCGGCTCAGTCTTCTATTTCACCCTGCCAGATTCCGGATCCGCCTGATGCCGAAGCCGATCGAGATACTCCTGGTCGAGGACAATCCCGCCGAGGTGCGGTTGACGGTGGAAGGCCTGAAAGAGGCCCGCATCGCCAACAACCTGAATGCCGTCATGGATGGCCAGAGCGCCATCGACTACCTGGAGCGGCGCGGCAGGCACGCCGATGCCGTCCGCCCCGATCTCATTCTGCTCGACCTGAACCTGCCGGGCATCGACGGCCGGTCGGTACTGAAACACGTGAAGGAAAGCCCGACCCTGAAAGTCATCCCGGTTGTAATCATCACCTCCTCGGAAGCAGAGACTGACATCATCAAATCTTACGAGGCTCACGCCAACTGCTTCATCTCAAAGCCAATAGATTTCGAGGGTTTCATCCGCGTCATCCGCTCGATTGAACACTTTTGGTTCACTGTTGTGAGACTACCGTAGGGTGCAGCGGGGTGCATGAACCCGCGTGCCGCGCGTGAAATTCGTAGAGCCTGTCATGAGTGAAGCCGCCGCCAGTTCCCTTTCTGTTCTCATTGTCGAAGACAACCCCGGCGACCGGCGGCTGACGGAGGTGGCGCTGCACGACGCCGCCCGCGATGCCGGCATGCGTTGCTCCGTGGCGGGCGTCGGCTCTCTCGCCGCGGCGCTGGCTGAGGTCGAAAATCGCCGCTCGGCCGTTGACGCGATCCTGCTCGATCTCGATCTTCCCGACGCGCTCGGGCTGGAAGGTCTGCGCGCCATGCGCAGTGCGGCGCCGGCGGTTCCCATTATCGTGCTGACGGGTCTGTCCGATCTGAAGATCGCCTCCGAGGCGCTCCAGAATGGTGCCGGCGACTACCTGGAGAAAGGAGAGGTGCAGCCTCGACTGCTGCTGCGCGCCATCCGCTATGCCATCGAGCGGCGCAAGAGCGAGACCGAACTGTTGCGCTTGGCCAGCACCGATTCGCTGACCGGGCTGCTCAATCGCCGCGCCTTCTTCGAGCAGTTGGAGTCGGGACTGGTTCACGCCCGCCGATCCGAGCTGTCGTGCGCCGTCATTCTCTTCGACGTTGATCACTTCAAGGAGATCAACGACGTCTTCGGGCACAAGACCGGCGATCGCGTGCTCTGCGAGGTTGCCCGTCATCTCCGGGAGCAGCTTCGCGAGACTGACTACATCGCTCGCATCGGCGGCGACGAATTTGCCATCCTCGCCACCAACCTGCGCTCGGCCAGCGCTGCCATGGAAATCGCCGAGAAGATTTCGCGCGTCATCGGCTCTATCGTCGAGCTCGACGACATGCGCCTCGATGTCTCGATCAGCGTCGGCATCTCGGTCTTCCCGAACGACGATTCCGGTGCCGACGTGCTTCTCTCCCATGCCGATCTCGCGATGTACAAGTCGAAGGCGTCGCGCAAGGGATCGATCAACTTCTTCGACGCGCGCATGGATGCCATCGTCAAGGCGCGCCATGCGCTCAAGCGGTCGATGCCGGAAGACATCGACGCTGGCCGCTTCTATCTGCTGTTCCAGCCGATTGTTGACGCGACGACGCGCAAGATGATCGGCGCCGAAGGTCTCGCCCGCTGGCGCGACCTCGAGAACAAGATCATCGCCCCGACCGAGTTCATTCCGATCGCCGAGGAGTCTGGCTCGATCGGCAGCCTCGGCACCAGGCTGATCGAGGAAGCCTGCGCTCAGATTCACGCCTGGAACGAGATGCAGAAGGCGCTCGTCCCGATCTCCATGAACATTTCGGCCATGCAGTGTCGTGATCCCGCTTTCGCCGCGCGCCTGATCTCGATCATGGAGCGGCTGGAGATCCCGCCGAAGTTCATCAACGTCGAGATGACCGAGTCGACCATCTTCAAGAATCTCGACGTCATCCAGAAAAACCTCGACATGCTGAAGACCTACGGCATCGGGGTCCACATCGACGATTTCGGCACCGGCTATTCCTCGCTGTCGCTACTGCGCGATCTGCCGCTCTCGGCGGTGAAGATCGATCGCAGCTTTGTCCGCGACATCGGCAAGGTCGCCGGCTCCGAGCTGATCATCCAGGCGGTCGTCGATCTGGCCTCCAAGCTCGGCTTTCAGACGATCGGCGAGGGCGTTGAGACCGAGGAACAGGTCGGCCTGCTCCGCGACATGGGCGTCAACTCCCTCCAGGGTTACTACTTTTCCAAGCCGGTCCCCGGTGCCCAGCTCGCCGGCTGGCTGGCCAAGAGCGAAGCCTATCTCGTCGCCTGACGGGCTCGCTCGCTTCTAGGCATTTCCGAACAAGGCTCCTCCTTCCACTTGTGGGGGAGGGGGGAGGGCTGCCTTTCTTGCCGAGCGTCAACGAAGCCAGGGAAACACCGTAGGGGGTACCGTGGCCGGGTACGCGCGGAAGTTCCCGAGCCGGAACCGCCGGCGAGCCCGCAACATCAATTGCCGTTGCGGGCAATCACACTCGTGGCGCGAGCGGAAGGCTAGAACGTATATCCGTTCGCTGTCAGAAAGAGACGCAGCCGGTCCGGGAACTTCATGGTCTTGCGGTCCTTCGCATCGCACGTATCGGGGTCGTCGCCGTTTGGGCAGACCTGCTCGCCGTCGTCGTGGGTGAAGTCCCAGTGCGAATTGAGCTGCTGCCACCCGTCGGCACCTTCGCCGACGCGAATTTTCTCGGCCAGCCACCCGGCAAGAAAGCCCGGCGATGACCACATCGCGTCGGGCTGGATCGCGTCGGTCAGTTGTTGCAGCCATTCGCGGTGGGCTGGCAGAAAACGCGGCTCGGTCGTCTCGTCCACGACTGCACCGTTCTTCACCGTGTAGACCACGCGCGGCGCTGTGCTGCACGCCGTGCAGTCGAAGCGTGTGATGAAGTTCGTGTCGACGGTGGCAATCTCGGCGATGCCGTCGCCATCGAGATCCTCGAGTGTCGCGCCGCTGTCGCCGAAGTCACCGATCGGCACCGCCTGCCAGCCGCCACCCGCAATCTGCTCGGCGACGATCACCGTGTTGCAGCAGCCCGAGACGAAATACACCTCGGGCAGGCCATTGCTGGCATCCATTTCGGCGATGCTGGCTTCCGGCTGCGGATCGTCGGGCTCGCCGGCGACCCCGATCGCCCTGAGCACCTCCTGGCCGCCCACAGTAACGTGCAACACCGGCGTCGGGTTGTCAGGATCGGCGTCCGGGAGCTGATCCATGGTGATCGTCACCGTGACGCCACCCGAGGTCACCGTCGCGCTGGTCGCGTCGTCGCTCGCAAATTGCGTCGTTGGATACGCTGGCGGCTGATTGTCGCTATCGGCATCACCGGCTGGCGGCTGCGTCGTTGGGGCGGCTGCTGCTGGCGGCTGGGCGGGCGCGTTCTGTGCCGTCGCGGGCAGGGCGGCGGCCGTCAGGCCGACAAGAGCCAGCGCTGCGAAGAGCGTCCACGGCCGGCTGAAAGTCACGGGCAGGCCTCCGGGTTGGCAAAAAGGGGCGTCAGATTACCCCCGCCGGCCGGTGGGGCAATGGCGATCTGGCCGCGGCCGCGGTGCCTCTGCTAGTTTGCCGCATCACCTCCGAGGGAGCGCCATGCCCACCAGCTATCTGAAGACCATCCGCCTGAACCTCGCCCGCTCGCCCGGTCATCCGGAGGGCAGCGACCAGCATTACTACCGATTCACCGCACCGCTCACCGCGGATGGCCGCCTCGATCCCGAGGCATGGAAGAAAAATCGCGACAAGTGCCGCGTCGTGCGCTCGTGGGGTGGCGTTGATGAGGACATCGGCCACCTTGTCCACCGTCCCGGTGGTTCGTGGGGTTTCACCTTCGATATCGAAGGCGACGAAGGCGATGAGTCCGGCTATCGCCTGGGCAACCACAAATTCGATCTCGGTGAATACGTCTCGATCCGCGACGAGGACGGCAAGGAATTGACCTTCTGGGTAGCCTCGGTCGTCGATGCCTGAGACCAGGACTGCTGCGCGCCTGATCGCGGACGCGCTGGTGGCCAACCGGATTGAGCGCGTCTTCTGCGTTCCGGGCGAGAGCTACCTGGCATTGCTGGACGCCCTCTACGACACGGACGTCGCGGTCGTCGTTTGCCGTCACGAAGGCGCAGCCACGATGGCGGCCGAGGCCTATGGCAAACTCACCGGCCGCCCCGGCATCGCGCTGGTCACGCGCGGGCCTGGCGCCACCAATGCCAGTGCCGGCGTCCACGTCGCCCGCCATGACTCGACGCCGCTCATCCTCTTCGTCGGCCAGGTGGCGCGCCGCAATCTTGGCCGGGACGCCTTTCAGGAAATCGACATCGGCGCTTTCTTTGCGCCGATTGCAAAGGCGGTGGACACGATCGACCGCGCCGATCGCGCCGCCGAGGTCGTGTCGCGGGCGTTCCATGTCGCGACTTCGGGCCGTCCCGGTCCGGTGGTCGTCTCATTGCCGGAGGACGTACTCCGCGACTCTGCGGTGAGCACCAGTGCGGAGCCCTGGCAGCAGGTGCACACCCACCCCGGCCTTACCTTCATGGCGCAGCTCCAGAAGATGCTGTGGGCGGCCGATCGCCCGCTTGCCGTCGTCGGCGGCTCGCGCTGGGGCGAGGCGGCCGTCGCCGGGTTCCGCCGGTTCGCCGAGCGCTTCGATCTCCCGGTCGCCGCTTCCTTCCGGCGGCAGCATCTGTTCAACAACGATCACCCCAATTATGTCGGCAACCTCGGCGCCGGCGCCAATCCGAAGCTTCTGGGTCGCATCCGCGATGCGGATGTGCTGCTCGTCGTCGGCGGCCGCATGGGCGATCTCCCGAGCGCCGGTTTCACCGCGATCGACATACCCGAACCCAGACAGGCGCTGGTTCACGTTCATCCCGGCGCCGAAGAGCTCGGCCGCCTCTACCGCCCCGCGCTTGCCATCCACGCCAGTCCGGCGGCGTTCGTCTCGGCACTGGAGAGTCTCCAGCCGCCACACCGCGCCATAGCGTGGACCGAGCACACGAAGTCCGCACGCGCGGATTATGAAACGTGGTCCGCTCCCGTAGCCAATCCCGGTCCCGTGCAGTTGGCCGGGATTGTGACGTGGCTCCGCCAACGTTTGCCAGACGATGCCATCGTCACCTTTGGCGCCGGCAATTACGCCCTCTGGGTGCAGCGCTTCTTCCGTTTCCGGCGCCACCACACCCAGCTCGCCTCCACCTCGGGCAGCATGGGCTACGGCCTGCCGGCGGCGCTGTCGGCCAAGCTCGCCCACCCGAACGTGCCGGTCGTCTGCTTTGCCGGCGATGGCGATTTCCAGATGACGTCGAACGACTTCCAGACCGCCGTCCAGTTCGGCGCCGCCATTGTCGTTGTCGTCGTGAACAACGGCGTCCACGGCACGATCCGCATGCATCAGGAGCGCAACTACCCAGGGCGCCAGATCGCCACGGCGAT
>DASZQY010000207.1:0-2116 GCA_035549395.1 Bauldia sp. | reverse complement strand
GCGTGCGCCTGCCCCGGGGGCGGACGCTCGACGGCGCCAATCTCGATTCCTTCGAGAAGGAGCGCTCCCGCATCGACGCGCTCTTCGGCAACGCGCCGCCGGCGCCGCAGACTGTCGCCTCGCTGACGCAGTAGCCGACGCCGCCGCGCGCCCGGCGAGCGGCCTTCGGGACGGCAATCCGGTCGGTTCAATTCGCCCCTGATTGCCGATCGGACTAAGCCGGCGCTTCGCTGCTCACATACACCGCGAGTTCCGCCCCGCCCGGCTCGCGGAAAAAGAAACGCCGGCCTCCCGGGAAGTCATATGGCTTGCGCGTGATCGTGCCTCCGGCGGCCACCACGTCCCTCTCGGCCTGCTCGAGGTCGTGCGCCCGGATCACCGCGATCGGCGCCACGCTGTGGTCCTTCGTGTCGGCGTTGACGCCGAACAAAAGGCCGGCATCGCGTATCTCGGCGTAGCTGCCGCCATAGTCGACGAAGCTCCACCCGAAAGCCTTGCTGAAGAAATCGCGCGACCTGGCGGCATCGCTCGACGGCAGCTCGAGGTAATCCAGGACATAGCCGGTCATGGGAGGTCTCCGCGCGTGTTCTTGTTATGTTCTAGCGGATGGGCGCCTACGGAGCAAGGCGCAGGCCGGACGTCGACGGCAAAAAGAAAAGGCCCGGCTGGGTTGGCCGGGCCTGAAGGTTTGTTGGAGGGAGGTCGTTACGCAGCCTTCCCCTTCTTCTTTTCTTCCTTGCCGCCTTCTACGCGCGGCAGGAAGAGGAGCTTGTCGGTGCCGCCGGTGATGCGCACGCGCGCGCCATCCGGCACCTCGCCGGCCAGGATCTTGTCGGCCAGCGGGTCCTGCACCTCGCGCTGGATGACCCGCTTCAGCGGCCGCGCGCCATACACCGGATCATAGCCCTTGTCGGCGAGCCACGCCCGCGCGCTCTCGTCGAGATCGAGCGTGATCTTGCGATCCTCGAGCAGCTTCGCCAGCCGCTTGAGCTGAATGTCGACGATCTCGCCCATGTCGCGCCGCTTGAGACGGTGGAACAGGATGATGTCGTCCAGCCGGTTCAGGAACTCCGGCCGGAAGTGGGCGCGCACGGTATCCATCACCGGCCCGCGCACGCTGTCGACATCCTCGTTTTCGCCGAGGTTGGCGAGGAACTCGCCGCCGAGATTCGAGGTCAGCACGATCATCGTGTTGCGGAAGTCGACGGTGCGGCCCTGCCCGTCGGTCAGCCGGCCGTCATCGAGCACCTGCAGCAGCACGTTGAACACGTCGCCGTGCGCCTTCTCGATCTCGTCGAACAGGATGACCTGGTACGGCCGCCGGCGAACGGCCTCGGTGAGGGCACCGCCCTCCTCGTAGCCGACGTAGCCCGGCGGCGCGCCGATCAGGCGGGCGACCGAATGCTTCTCCATGTATTCGGACATGTCGATGCGCACCATCGCCGTCTCATCGTCGAACAGGAACGCGGCCAGCGCCTTGGTGAGCTCCGTCTTGCCGACGCCGGTCGGCCCGAGGAACATGAACGAGCCGATCGGCCGGTTCGGATCCTGCAGGCCGGCGCGCGCCCGGCGCACCGCGGTTGAAACCGCGTGCACCGCCTCCGGCTGGCCGACGACCCGCTTGGCGAGCTCGTCTTCCATCCTGAGCAGCTTGTCGCGCTCACCCTCCAGCATCTTGTCGACCGGAATGCCGGTCCAGCGCGACACGACCTGGGCGATATGATCGGGCGTCACCGCCTCTTCGACCATGTCGCCGGACGCGCGCTCCTGTGCCTCGGCCGCCTTCAGCTGGCGTTCGAGGTCGGGAATGCGGCCATAGGCCAGCTCGCCCGCCTTGGCGAGGTCGCCGGTGCGCTGCGCCTTGTCGAGTTCGGCCCGCGCCTGGTCGAGCGCTTCCTTGATCTTGTTGGCGGAGGCGAGCTTCTCCTTTTCGGCCATCCACTTCTGGGTGAGCGCCTTGGATTGCTCCTCGAGGTCGGCGAGCTCCTTTTCGAGCCGCCCAAGACGATCCTTCGACGCCTGGTCGCTTTCCTTCTTCAGCGCCTCGCGCTCGATCTTGAGCTGCATGACGCGCCGGTCGAGTTCGTCCAGCGCCTCGGGCTTCGAGTCGACCGCC
>DASZQY010000206.1:0-2336 GCA_035549395.1 Bauldia sp. | reverse complement strand
GTCTGTTCACCGGTGAGCTTCTTCCCGTTGACGAAGAACGTCGGGGTTGAGCCCACGCCGAACATCTTCTCGGCCCGATCCTGCACCCAGTTCACTCCGTCCAGAAGCTGCTGATTCGTCAAGCAGGCATTGAAGGAGTCCTCGGTGAACCCGGCCTGTTTCACCAGATTGAGCAGTGCCGTCTTCGGGTCGTCGACGAACGCCCACTGATCCTGGTGGTCGAACATGAGATCGACGAGCGGGAAGAAGCGCTCCTTCGGGGCGCAATGGGCGATGATGATGGCAGCGCGCGCCAGCGAGTCGAGCGGGAAGTCGCGGAAAATGAAGTAGACCTTGCCGGTGTCGATGTATTGCGACTTCAGCGTCGGGTAGACCTCGGCGTGGAAGCGCTGGCAGTGCGTGCACGTCATCGACGCGTACTCGATCATGACATTCGGCGCCTTCGGATCGCCGAGCGTCATGTCGCCGAGCGGGCCTGCCTGCATCAGGTCGCTGGTCGCAGCCGTCGTCGGGGCATCACTCGCTGCCTGCTGGGCGGCGGCGGTGGTGGACGATGTGGCGTTCGAAGTCACCGCGGTGGCGTCGAGCGACACGGTGTTCTGACGCGAAACGAGCCAGTAGATGGCCGCCGCGGCAATCACCACGACCACGGCGACGCCGATGAGAACTTGTCGGGAATTGAACTTCACGGAAGGCCCTCGTTTATTCGAACCGTCGCCACGGCTGGTTTCAGATTCTGCCGCAAGTCGCCGGTTGTGGACAGGTCAAATATGGCGCTTGTTGGCCGCAGCGTGCGGTCGCCTCGCTTCGGCAATGACGTGACGCCCGAGCGCTTCGAGCGAGGTCTTGAGCGGCCCCGGCGGCATTGCCGCAACCGTCTCCTGCAACTTCCGTTCGCCCGGCTGATCCAGCGCGGGCTCGGCCGGCGTCGCCGCGCGGGCGACGGCTCGCACCGGGGCCTGGAGTATCCGCAGATGGCCGATGGCGGCGTAGCCCATGAAGGCATTGATGCGCTCGACGATCTGGCCGGCTTCGTGCTGGATAAGCACGGCGCGGGGCCCGTCGACGCGGAGGACCAGCAGCGCCGGCGCGCCCTCCATTTCCTCGCCCTTCGGCCACACGATCCGCTCCGGCCGCGTGCAATCGGCATAGCGAGCGCCCACGATTTCCGGCCAGGCGGCGAGGAGTTCGGTGGCGGCAAAGCCGCGCTGGCGCGTCACCGGATCAATGACGCGGCCGATCAGCTCGCCGAGCATCTGGGCCCGGCGTGGGCGGGGCGGCTGGGAGGAGTCTGCCATGGGCCTGTTTCTGGCACGCCGGGGCCGGCCGGGAAAGGCCGCCGCCGATCACGCTGCCGCGAATTGTGCTGTGCGACAAGCGCGAAAAACATCGTTATCGCAGGTACTTAGGGACTATCCGCCAATTCTTGACACTCATCGGACCCACAACTATTGTGCGCGCGCTTTCGTTGGGGTTGGGCGGATTCCTGAGCGTTTTCATCCTCTCGGACGGAGCTTGGCCGGATGAGCGACCGCGATAGCGACCCCGCTGATCCTGCCAGCCGGCGATCTGCCGACGATGGCGCGCTTTCCGACAGGTTGCGTGATCTCGAACGGCGGCTTGACGAAAGCCACGTGGCGCGTCAGTCGAGTGCGCCGCGGCCAGAGCCGCAGAAATCCAGGCAGGGATATGCCCTGGCGATGCGGCTCGGGGCAGATTTCGTCGCCGGCGTGGTTGTCGGCGCCGCGATCGGATGGGGCGTCGACCGGCTGTTCGGCACATCGCCCTGGGGCCTGATCGTCTTCCTGCTCTTGGGATTCGCCGCCGGCATCCTGAGCGTGCTGCGGACGGCGGGATTGGTGAAGCCGGGCCCGCCCGGTCCGGACGATCGACTGGGTGGTAAACGATAGGGACGCGACTTGTACAATCCGATCCACCAGTTCCAGATTTCGCCGATCTTCCCGATCCACATCGGCGGCTACGATTTTTCCTTCACCAATTCCGCGCTGTTCATGGTGCTGACGGTGCTCGCCGCCGCGGCATTTCTGCTCATTCCGACCCGGAGCCGTGCCGTGGTGCCTGGTCGCTGGCAGTCAGCCACCGAACTGACCTACGAGTTCGTCGAGAACACGGTCCGCGAATCCGCAGGCAGCGAAGGGATGAAGTTCTTCCCGCTCGTGTTCGCGCTGTTTCTGTTTGTCCTGGTAGCGAACCTGTGGGGCATGTTTCCCTATTTCTTCAGCGTCACCGCCCACATCATTATCACCGGGGCGCTCGCCATCACCGTCATCCTGACGGTGATCATCTACGGTTTCCGCAAGAACGGCCTGCACTTC
>DASZQY010000205.1:0-5029 GCA_035549395.1 Bauldia sp. | reverse complement strand
GTGCTTGGTGTGCTGACGCTGCAGCGCGCGCGCAATCACCCGTCGCCGCTGGTCGATGTCGGTCTGGCGCGGATCCGCACCTTCGCCTTCACCTCGATCTCGGGCGGCACGCCCTTCCGGATTGCCATGGGGGCGGCGCCGTTTCTGCTGCCGCTGCTGTTCCAGATCGGCTTCGGAATGTCGCCGTTCGACGCCAGTCTGCTGATGCTGGCCTACGCGGGGGCCAATCTGTTGATGAAGGTGGTGACGAACGCGATCCTGCGGCGCTTCGGCTTCCGCCAGGTCCTGGTCGTCAACGGGGTAATCACGGTTGTCGGCGTGCTCCTCTTCGCCGCGCTGGTGCCCGGCGTGCCGGTGATACTGATACTCGCGGTCCTGGCGCTGGCTGGCTTCACCCGCTCGCTGCAGTTCACGGCGCTCGCCACGCTCGCCTTTGCCGATATTCCGCAGTCGGCTATGAGCGGCGCCTCGACGCTGCAGTCAATGATGCAGCAGATATCGTTTGCGTTCGGCATCGCGCTCGGGGCGGTGATTCTGAACATTAGCGCCGCGGTGCGCGGCAGCGCGGCCGTCGGCATAATGGATTTCCAGGTGGCGTTCCTGCTCTCCGCGGTGCTGGTGGCCGTGTCGATGGTGTGGGTGTTTCGCCTCGCCCACGACGATGGCGCCGAGGTCAGCGGCCACGCCGCGCGGCGCTAGCGTTCGGCTCGATCAGCGCCGGTATTCCGCCGCGTCGTGACGGTCCATGCGTTCGCGCAGCTCGGCGACCGAGAACGTCGGCGAGTTGCGCGTGTAGTCGATCACCGAGCGTTCCGACGCCATGAACTGGTCGGCGATCTGCACCAGCGCCTCCAGATCGATCTCGCGCGGGATGATGACGGCGCCGTGCTCATCGGCGTGCAGCAGGTCGCCCGGATGCACCACCAGGCCTCCTATCTTCACCGGGCCGTCGATCTCGACAAACCGCACGTTGGCGTGCCCGACGATCGGTCCGCCCGCGAACAGGCCGAAGCCGATTTCCTCGACCTGGCGGATGTCGCGCACGGAGCCGTTGGTGATGACGGCATTGCAGCCGAGGCGGCGGAAGATCGATGCCGAGACGTCGCCCCAGGCACAGCCGCGCCCGGCCGGCTGGTCCATGTCCTGACATACCATGATCGACGGCTTCTTCTGGCGCTCGACGTACGTCCACACCTGTTCCCACCCGATGCGGGCACCGCCGGGCTCGTGGGGCAGCTCGGCCATGATGCGGCCCGTAACCGCGTGGCCGACAAAGGCGCCAAGCCTGGGGAGGATGGAACGTATGCTGCCATCGGTGTAGCCATCCTGTCGCGGACGCAGGCCGAAACGCTCGATCGCATCGTAGACGATGGGTGAACGCAGCTGGCGCAGCTTCTCGTATATCGGTTCCATCAGGGTTCCCGTGCAACGTCGAGGACAAGGCGGCCGAGCACCTCGCCGCGGCGCAGTTTCGCCAGGGCCTGGTTGACCTGGTCGAGGGGCGCGCGGTCGGTGACGATCGAGCGGATTTGGCCGGCGGCGGTGAGGGCGAGGGCGGCGGCGAGTTCCTTCCGCGATCCGCCGCGCGAGCCGATCACCTCGATCTCGTTCTGCGCCAGGCGCCTGCCGCTCAGCGGCAGGGTGTCGGGCGTGTAGCCCACGATCACGATCCGCCCGCCGGCCGCGACTGCGTCCATGGCGGCGCTCATGGTTGCTTCCGTTCCGACCAGATCGAGGACGCAATCGACGCCCCTGCCGTCCGTCCGCTTTCTAAGCGTCTCGGCGGCGCTGTCGGTGGAGACGGCATCATCTGCGCCCAGGCGCCTCGCCCATTCGCGCTTCTCCGCCGTCCGTTCGGCAACGACGACGGTGGCGCCGGCGAGCTTCGCGTACTGGATCGCAAACGACCCGACTCCGCCGGCGCCGATCACCAGCGCCGTCTCGCCAAACGTCAGCCGCGAGCGGCGGACGGCATGGAATGCGGTCAAGCCGGCGTCCGCATGGACGGCCGCATCGTGCCAGGCCACGCCGTCGGGCACGGGCACGACCTGATAGGCGGGAAGCACAAGCTTCTCGGCGTAGCCGCCGTTGCAGTTCTTGACGCCGACGACCCCGGTCATGTCGGAGGCGAGCTGTTCGCGGTCGCTTTGAAACCAGCGGCTGCCAGGCGATATGAGAAAATTGTACGCCAGCACGCGGTCGCCGGGTTTCAGCGCAGTGACGCGAGCCCCCGTGGCGCTGACGATACCGGCAGCCTCGTGGCCCATGATGAACGGCAGATCCGGCGTATAGCCGAACCCGTCGAGCAGCTTCAGGTCGGTGCCGTCGATGCCGCAGACCTTGACGTCGATGACGATGTCATCGGGGCCAGCCGGCGGTGCCGCAATCTCCTCGATGACGAGAGGAGTGCCGAACGCCCTCAGAACCGCGGCTTTCACGCTCGCACCTCCACGCGGGTTGCCGGCTTCGCCTCAGCCGATCGCCGTTGCCGCCGGCAAGGGTAGCGCGGCTTCCTCGCCAGCCCGGCTCATCGCTGCCCACGTCGGCGCATCCACGCGGATCGGCGCACCGGGCACGTTGGTGGCGTGCTCGCGGTCGCCCGGCATCATCACCGGTCGCCTGGGATCGAGGGGAGGCGAGGCGCGCATGTGGTCGGAGAGGCCGGCGGCCAGGTCCGCGAAGCCGGCCTGCGGCGCAATCGCGATCAGCGTCATGTCGGTGCCCTTGCGCGAAGTATCGTCGACGCGGTCGGCGTTCAGCAGCGTGGTCAGCACCTCGACCAGCAGGGCGAGCGCGGTGCCGCGATATCCCAGTTCGGCGCCGAAAGGCTGGATGGCACCTTTCGGCACCGCGTAGAGCACGTTCGGGTCGCGCGTCGGGTTGCCCGCTGCGTCGCGCAGGTAGCCGGCAGGCGCCTCGGCCTTGCGGTCACGCATGACGCGGATGACTCCTTCCGGCGAAGCCGCGGTGGAAAAATCCGCGACGACCGGCGGCGCCCCCGTCACCGGCCATCCGGTGGCGATGGGGTTGGTCGAGATGCGGCCGTCGCGCCCGCCGAAGGGCGCCACCCAGTGGCCCGAGGGCGCGCCGTTGCAGACCGCGACGCCGACCAGACCGGCCTCGGCGAGCGCCTCGGGATAAGCGCCGATGCGCCCGGTATGTCCGAGATGGCGGCCGTTGATCATGGCCATGCCCGCCGCACGCGCCGCCGGCACCAGCGCCTCCACCATCAGCATTCCGACGACCTGGCCGAAGCCGCGCTCGCCGTCCATGTGGAGGCGCGCCGGCGCGGTCTGCACCGCTTTCGGGCGGGCGGCGGGGTTGATCACGCCGCTCTGCATCTCGGCCAGGTACTGCGGCACGCGCATTACGCCGTGCGAATGCAGGCCCATGGCGCTCGACGTGATCAGGTGGTCCATGACGATGCGCGCATGCTCGGGCAGCGCGCCGCCATGTTCCAGCAATGCCGTGCCGAACCTCAGCATGTCGGACGCTGCCACGCCGACGGCGCCCGCCGTTGCTCCTGAATCTGCCACGATCCCGATCCTCCCCCGGTGTGCTCGCACGTTCGTCTGCGAACGCTTGTTTGTTGGGCGCTGCCCCGCCGTCGTACTTCCCGGTATCCCTGGCTGGCCGCTCCTCCTGCGGCGTCTGACTGGTGTCAGCAGTCTACGGGCCGGCGGCCCGCGCCAGCGGTGAAATGCCTGTCACGGTCGCCCGCGACGGCGACAGCACGTGCGTGATCACCTCCGCGGTGGCCATCACCTTGTCGGCCATGCGCAACGCGCGCTCGCGGTTCGTCGCCGTGATGCCGACCGAGGCTACCGGCTGGCCGTTGCTGTCGAAGACCGGCGCGGCCACGCACCACTCGTTGGACATGTGTTCCTGGTCGTCGAAGGCGTAGCCGCGGTTGCGCGTTTCTTCGAGGTCGGCGATCAGCACGTCCGGATCGACGATGGTGTTCGCGGTGTAGCGGGCGAGCGGGCCGGGCCCAAGCATCTTGCGCAGCTGCTCGTCGGGATATTGCGCGATGATCGCCTTGCCCAGCGACGACGAATGGACCGGTGCCAGTTTCCCGAAGCGGGAATACATGTTGGGCAGCGACGGCTTTTCGACCCCGGCGAGATAGAGCAGGTTGCCGTCGAAGATCACGCCGAGATTGACTCGCTCTCCGGCTTGCTGGGCGAGCGTGTTCAGATGCGGCAGCGCCGCGAGCCGCACCTTGTTGCTGTCGAGCTGCTGCGCTGCCAGCGGCAGTATCTTCAGCCCAATCTCGAACCCGCGGCCGCTGCTCGATGTCTGCAGATAGTTGAGCTGCTTCAGCGTCTGCACCAGGCGATGGGTGGTGGTCCGGTTGAGGTTCACCGTCTTGGCGATCTCGGCCACCGTCATGCCGCCGGAGGCCGCGACCGCCTCGAGGACGCCGAGCGCCTTGACGAGCGTCAGAACCGCCGACGAGGAGGCGGGTTCTTTGTCTGGGTTGGAAGCTGCGACCATGGGGTTCCGCCAAGACCTCAGTTGATGACCAGCGCGTTCAAATAGCGAACCGCGCGGTTAGTGCAAGAGTGCTGACCTTTCTGCGTCGCGGCGCTCATGTCGAAAATCCGAGGGTGCGGAGATAGGCGATCGTGCGCCGCGCGAGCGGCAGCGGCACCGCCGGATCGCACGGAAACATGTCCTGCTCGACGATGGCGTAGCCGGCATATCCGCTTTCTTTCAGCGCCGAGGCCAGTGCCGGAAAATCGACCGCGCCGCGTTCCGGCTCGTCGGTGACGCCGCGCGCGACCGCCACTCCCCACGGAAGATTCTCGCGCCGCACGGCCGCCAGCATTCCGGCGTTCATGCTCTTCAGGTGGAGGTAGGGCATGCGGGCGTGGTGCTTCCGCCAGAAGCGTACCGGGTCGCCACCGCTGTAAAGGTGATGGCCGGTGTCCATGCATAGCCCGACCAGCGCCGGATCGGTCAGGGCGAGCAGCCGCTCGATGTCGTCTTCGGTTTCGATCGTGGCATCGCAATGCGGATGGAAGAC
>DASZQY010000204.1:0-2428 GCA_035549395.1 Bauldia sp. | reverse complement strand
CCCTGCCCGTTTTCTCCGCAGACAAATCAGGAGGAAGCGATGAAGAACGCAGCCGAACGCGCCCACGATGTGGGCAAGCCGACATCTTCTCCCAACGCCGGGAAGATTCCGGACGCCACGCGCGAAGACAATCGCCGCAAGGGCGAGAGCCGCCAGATCGCCGGCGAAGGCGGCGACCGCGCGCCCCAGAAACAGCGCGAGAAGGCCGACACGCGCCGCGCCGGCGGTCCCGGTCGTGCCGACGACGATACCCAGGCGCGCGACGCCGACGACGCCGACCGCGAGCGCACCATGCTCGACCGCGCCCCGGCGGAGGGTCGCCGCTAGAAAACAGAAACGCCGCCTGCCGATGAGGCAGGCGGCGCTCTGGGTGCGGTTACGCGGAGGAGATCAGTACTTTACAACAGGGGGATAGTAGGACTTGGACGAACCGCCGCCGAGAGCCCAGCGGAAGCCGACCTTGAAGTCCTGCGAAGTCAGGTGGCGGAACTCCATCGGATTGTCGATGTCATCGGTTCCGTCGTAGGCGATCAGGTTGCCGGAGTGGGCGTTGCCGAGATCGATGTAGCGGTAGCCGAGGTCGATGGTCAGGTTGTCGGTTACCTTCATGCCGAGGCCGGCGTAGAGCGCCCAGGCGAGGCTCGTCTGCGTCTCGGTCGCGCCGTAGGCGACGCCGCTGGTGACGGTGTTGACGTCGGTGAAGCCGCTGATCGTGTTGAAGCTCGCACCGATGCCGGCGCCGAGGTACGGCGTGATGTTGTGCCAGGTGCCCATATCCCAGTAGGCGTTCGCCAGGAACGTCCACTCGGTCTTGATGCCGGTATATTCGTCGGTGCCGACTTCCGGATCGGCCAGCGTGTTGTCGTAGATGTCGAGGCCGTGGAACGTGGCGCCGGCGCGGTACTCGCCGGTCACATCCATGCGGAAGTTGTCGTTGAACTGGTAGCCGACGCCGACGCCGGCGAACGGCGCCGCCTCGAAGCCCCGGCTTACGTTGGTGATCGAGACCGTGCCCGGCGCTTCGTACTGCGCGTTGAACAGGCTGCCGACGCTCTGATTGGTGAACCCGATGTCGCCGCGCAGATACCAGCCGCCACCGACCTTGATCGGCGCGGGAATCTGCGGGATGTCCGCCGCGTGCGCAGCAACCGCGGGCAGGAAGAACAGTGCGGCTCCAGAGAGCGCAGCGATTTTGAGACGGCCCATAGAAGTCCCTTTCCTGTATGGCCCCGCGTGAACGCGCGGACTTGACCGGCAGCGGGCGCTGAAAGGGAAACTGAGGGATAAACGTTAAGGGCGGCTTAACTACGTCGCTTAACCACGTCCCTTTACCTTAATGAAAAGTAAATATCGGCATCTGTTGCATTTATGCAAGCAACGGCTTCCGCGAATACTTAAGCGGGATTCTTGTCTGCGGGGATGCCGGCCAATTCACGAGCCAGCCGCACCGGCGCCGGACATGAAAAAGGCCGGGGACACCCGGCCTTTTTGATCGCGGAGAAGAGCGAAAGACTACGCCTGTGGCTGCGGCTCGAGCCCGCCGGTGTCGGGCTCCGTCGGCCGCCGCGGCGGTTTCTTGGTGACGGGCACCGCCGACGCCTTGGTCGAGGCCGTCTCTTCCGGCGTCTCGCGCACCGGCGGCTTGCCGGCGAGCAGGCCGCGGATTTCGTCGCCGGTCAGCGTCTCGTATTCGAGCAGGCCCTGCGCCAGCGCCTCGAGGTCGGCGGCGTGGGCGGCGAGTATCTGCCGCGCTTCCGTCAGCCCGGTTTCCACCAGGCGGCGGATTTCGGAGTCGATCTTCTGCGCCGTCTGCTCGGAGACGTTCTGCTGCCGCGACACCGAATGGCCGAGGAACACTTCCTCCTGGTTCTCGCCGTAGGAGACCGTGCCGAGCTCGTCGGAGAAGCCCCAGCGCGTCACCATCATGCGCGCCAGCCGCGTCGCCTGCTCGATGTCGGAAGCCGCGCCCGAGGTCACCTTCTCCTTGCCGAAGGTCATCTCCTCGGCGACGCGTCCGCCCATCATGATGGCCAGCCGCGAGGTCATCTGCTCGAGCGACATCGACAGCTTGTCGCGCTCGGGCAGCTGCATGACCATGCCGAGAGCCCGGCCGCGCGGAATGATCGTCGCCTTGTGCACCGGGTCGGTCGCCACGACGTTGAGCGCGACGATCGCATGGCCGGCCTCGTGATAGGCGGTCAGCCGCTTCTCGTCCTCGGTCATCACCAGCGTGCGCCGCTCGGCGCCCATCATCACCTTGTCCTTGGCGTCCTCGAACTCGCGCATGGTCACCAGCCGCTTGCCGCGGCGGGCGGCGAGCAGCGCGCCTTCGTTGACGAGGTTCATCAGGTCGGCGCCGGAGAAGCCCGGCGTGCCGCGCGCGATCACCTTGAGGTCGACGTCCGGCGCCATCGGCACCTTGCGCACG
>DASZQY010000203.1:0-8562 GCA_035549395.1 Bauldia sp. | reverse complement strand
GGCCGCCGGATCGAGCTGCGGCCAGAAGGTGCGCGGGCGCTGCTCGACAAAGGACACGCGGACAATCGACTTCACGGACTTGAACCCGTACTTCCACGGAACGTGCAGGCGGATTGGCGCACCCATCGACCTGGCCAACGGTTTGCCGTAGGCGCCGGTGACCAGAAAGGCGAGTTCGTGCGCGGCCTCCGCCACTGTCAGCGCCTCGACATAAGGCCACGGATACCAGGACTGGCGCTGACCGGAGGCGATCGAAGGATCGCTGAACGCCTCGAAGCGGACGTACTTCGCCGACGCCAGCGGCCTGGCCAAGGCGAGCAGCGCCTTCAGCGGGAAGCCGGTCCATGGCACGACCATCGACCAGCCCTCGACGCAACGATGGCGATAGATGCGCTCCTCGAGGCTGACCCGGGCGAGAAGATCATCGATGCCGAATGTGAGCGGCGTGTCGACGAGGCCGTCGATCGCCATTGTCCACGGACGAATGGGCAGCGCCGATGCCGCCGCGGCGATGTTCCGGCCGGCGCCGAATTCGTAGAACTTGTTGGTCGTCGTGCTGATGGCCTCAGGCGTCAGCGCGCGGGGCGGCGAGGCGTAGGCCTCGTTCCGCAGCGCCGGATAGAAGCGCCGGGACGGATCATCGGCGAGCGGCGGCGCGTTGCGATGGTTAAGGATGAAGTCTCCGGCGACGGTCGCCGCGACAAAGGCGGCGCCGGCGAGGATCAGATTACGCCGGTCGAGGAAGATCGCTTCCGGCGTGATGCGGCTTTCCGGAATCTCCCAGCCATGACGCGTCCGGAGAGACATCGCTTCGACTCACGCAACAGTGCGGTGATCGCCCGGCCATCAGGGTAAGCGAGCGCGACGCGCGATCAATCGCGATCGCGCGCTCTCCACATGAGAGAATGTCGGACTACGTGCGCGCCTATGCGGCCTGGGCCCGCGCGCGTTCGACGATCTGGTCGGCGAGCTTGCCGGTGAGTTCGGCGAGATGATCGAAGTGGGCGCTGAAGGTGCCGACGCCAGATGTCGCCGAGCGCAACTCGACGATGAGATCGCGAATCTCCGACTGCGGGATAAGCGCCTCGACGACGTCCCAGCCGTCCCAATCGGGACGCGCATCGAAGCCGAGCAACTGACCGCGCCGCTGCGAGACAATGCCGTTGACCCTGGCGGTGGCATCCGCCGGCACGGCGATCTCGACCTTGAGGACAGGCTCGAGCAGCACGGGCCGGCACTGCGGCATGCCTTCGCGCATCGCGATCTGTGCCGCGGTACGGAACGCCATGTCGGAGGAATCGACCGTGTGGTAGGAGCCATCGGTCAGCGTGACGGAAAGATCGACGACCGGGAAGCCGAGCGGCCCGCGCGCCAGATACTCGCGCACACCATCCTCGATCGAGCCGAAATAGCCGCGCGGCACGGCGCCGCCCGTGACCGTCTCAGTGAAGGCGAAGCCGGAGCCGCGCGCCAGCGGCCGGATTTCGAGTACGACATCGCCGAACTGGCCATGCCCGCCGGACTGCTTCTTGTGGCGGCCGCGGATTTCCGTCGCCGAGCGGATGGTTTCCTTGTAGGGCACCGCCGGGTCGTGGGTGCGAAGACCAATGCCGTATTTGCCCGTCAGCCGTTCCAGCGCGACGCGAAGATGCATCTCCCCCTGCCCTTCGACCAGGGTTTCGCCGGTGTCCTGATTGTGGCCCACCCGCAGCGACGGATCCTCCTCCACGGTCTTGCTGAGGGCCGCCGACAGCTTCACGTCGTCCTTGCGTTCGGCAGAGGCGACCGCGGCGGCGAGCACGGGCTCGGGCAGCGCCAGGTCAACAAGGGCTGCCGGCGCGACCCGGGTGCCGAGCGTCATTCCGGTCCGGGCGCCGTCCAGCTTGCCGAGGCCGACGGTCTCTCCGACCTGCGCCGCATCGCGCTTCGCCGCCTGCTGTCCGAAGATGCGAAATACGCCAGCCACGCGTCCGACCGAACCGGCAGGGCCCATGAGCTCCGTGCCGTCACCGACCGAGCCGTTCAGCACACGCACCACGGATAACTTGCCGCCGTGCGGCGTGTAGATCGTCTTCATCACCTGCACGACCGCTTCGCTGCCTTCAGCGACGCCAAGGCGGGCGCGCGTATCGGCGATGCCGGGCGCCTCGTGCCGGATGGCCTTCAGCAGGCGGCCAACACCGTGACCATGCTCGGCCGAGCCGATCAGCACGGGGCAGATCGCGCCGGCACGCATTTCGCGCACCAGGTCGTCGAAAACACGGTCGCGTGGCGGCTCGATCTCCGAGAGCAACTGCTCCATGAGCGCATCGTCGTAATCGGCCAGCGTTTCCAGCATCGAGAAGCGCGCCTCGGTCTCGCGGGCCTTCTCGTCCGTCGATATGTCGATGACCTCGCTCGGCGCATGTTCGCGATAGACGAAGGCGCGTTCCAGCGCGAGGTCGATGAAGCCTGTGATAATGCCGTTGCTGCGGATCGGGATGTGGCGAAGGACGAGCGGGATGGCGCTCGCCTTCTGCAGGGTCGCCAGCGTTTCACGGACGCCGCCCTCGACCCTCTCCACCTTGTTCAGGAACAGGATGTGCGGGATGCCGCTGCTTTCCAGGCGCTTGAGAATGACCTGAAGCGCCGGCACCTTCTTTTCGTCGGCCTCGGCGACGACAACCGCGAGATCAACGCCAGCCACGACCGGATCGGTCTCGAAGGCAAATTCGACCGAGCCGGGACAATCGATGAAAGTCAGGCGGTCGCCCATGAATTCGGTGTCGGCGATATTGACCTCGACGCTCATCTGGTGAGCCCGCGCCTCGGGCGAGGCGTCGCCGACGGTGTTCTTCTCGGCCGTCGTGCCCTGGCGCGTGACTGCACCCGTGCGGGCGAGCACGGCTTCCAGCAGTGTCGTCTTTCCGCTTGCGAAAGGCCCCACCAGTGCAACGCACCGGGGGCCTGCTGCTCTGCCGCTTCCCATGGCCTTGCCTCTCATGGCTAGGTGCCACGCGGGGCCGCCGCCACGCGCGGACGTAGGCATGATGCTCTACCCGATCCGCCCGCGTGACAAGAGGAAGACGGCACCCCGCTCGCAAAGTGTGCGCAAGTTCGCCATGCCTTAACCCGGCTGCGGCATCGTGGACCCGCTGCCCGCCGGCAGCGGGCTTCGTTCTTCGCTTGATCGGCGCCGCGGGCGGGTGCATGGCTGCCCCGAAAAACAGGGCTGAGCGAATGCTGACAGCGTACCGGGTGAGCGAGAAGGGGCTTGAGGAGGTCGTCAGCGGCGACCCTTCGGTGACCCCGGCAGATACCGCCTGGGTAGACCTCTACCAGCCGACGCTGGAAGAGGACCGCATCACGGAACGCTTCCTCGCCGCTTCCATCCCGAGCCGCGAAGAAACCGAGGAAATCGAATTTTCGAGCCGTTTCTACGCCGAAGACGGCGCGGTTTTCATGACCGCCAGCCTGCTCACCGGCGTGGACAAGGGCCTGCCGACGCTGGCCCCGTTCACCGTCATCGTTTCAGGCGACCGTATTGCCACGGTGCGCTACGACGACCTCAGGGCGGTGCGGCAGTTCATCAACCGCGCCGCCAAGATCGGGAGCGGCTGCACGTCCACGCCGCAGATCTTCCTCGGCCTGATCGAAGCAGTCGTGGACCGCACCGCCGACGTGCTGGAACGCATCTCCCAGGACGTCGACAAGATCAACCAGGAAGTCTTCGCACGGCAACCGGACATCAGCCACCAGAACGTGCAGGCGGGCCGCCGGCTGGAGGCGCTGATCGAAGCCGTCGGAACGCAAGGCGACCTCGCCGCCAAGGCACGCGAGAGCCTCGCTTCCCTGGAACGGCTGGTGCAGTACGCCGGGCTGGCGCTGCCCCTGATCAACGCCAAAGGCGCCAGCCGGTCGCGCCTCAAACTGGCCGGCCGCGACATCAAATCGCTCGAGGACCACGTCGATTTCCTGTCGAACAAGATCACCTTTCTGCTCGACGCGACGCTTGGCCTGATCAACGTCCAGCAGAACGAAGTAATTCGCATCCTGACCGTGGCGACGACCGTGTTCTTCCCGCCGACCCTGCTCGGCACCATGTGGGGCATGAATTTTCACTTCATGCCCGAGCTTTCGCTGCCCTTCGGGTACCCCTTGGCGATTATACTGATGCTCGCCTCTGCCGTGCTGCCGTACCTGTATTTCAAGCGGCGCGGCTGGCTCTAACCCGCCATTTCCAGGCTTAGCGGCCGCTGAACGCGCAGTTCAGGGTTAGGCAACGATTGCCTGCTACTCGTTTTGCGCGAACCACGAGTATTATCAGTCCTTTGTCTTCAGCAATTTGGCGCCCAGCGGTACTGGTTGGTGCGGTGATCGCCTTCATTGGCGGTGCCGTGGCACTGGAACGCCAGACGATAAACCACCTGCTTGAAAACGACGCGACCGCGACGGCGAGCGCGTGGACGGAGTTGCTCGCCCAGAATACGGACGATCTCGCCAGCATCGCCGCCGGCAATCCGCCGCCTGCCGACCTGCGCCACTTCGTCGACCGGGTGAAGTCCGTGGCGCGCGTGTTTCTCTACAAGGTGTACGACGCCCACGGCACACCGCGCTTCGTCTCCGACGACCTGCCGGAAGAAGCGGACGACACGGAAGATCTCGCCGAGCACAATCCCGAAGCCGCCGAAGCGATCGCGCTCGGCGCCCCGAGCGTCGAGGTGAAGACGGGCGAACCCCCCTCACGTCCCGCGTACTACGCCGAGGCCTACGTTCCGAAGATCGGCAAGGACGGGCATGTGATCGGCGTCGTAGAGGCCTACATCGACCAGACCGCCGAGCGCGCCGAGTTCGAACACACTTTTCTCGTCTCGGCCAGCGCGCTCGGCCTGCTGATTGCGGTTGCCTTCGGGATACCGGCAGGCGCCTGGTACCGGCGCCGAAGCGACAAAGAACAGGCGGAAGCGCGGATCGCCTACCTCGCCAACTTCGACGCTCTCTCGGGGCTCGCCAACCGCTCCAGCCTGACCAATTCGCTGGCCGGGCTCCTGGCTGAGGCCGGTGGGCGCTTCGTGGCGGTGCACTGCGTGGACATCGATAACTTCAAGGACGTCAACGGCCGTTTCGGGTTCGCCTTCGGCGACCAGTTGATCAAGTGGACGGCGGAGAGACTGCGCGGGATAGCGGGAAACGACGACATCGTGGCGCGCCTGGCCGGTGACGAATTCGCCGTCATCCAGGCCGCCCCGCGCAACCGCGCGGATGTCGAGGTCTTCGCGCGCAAGCTCTCTGCGGCGATGGCGGAGCGGCTGGCTTTTTTCGGTCACGAACTCACGCCGACCGTCGGTGTCGGCATCGCCATGTACCCCGACCACGGCCGCAACGCCGAGCGGCTGATCCGCTGCGCGGAGATGGCATTGGCGAAGGGCAAATCGGAAGGGCGCGGCCGCATCCGCTTCTTCAGCGCCGACCTCGACACCGAAGCGCAGGACCGGCTCACCCTGGAAAGCGCCATCGAGCACGCTCTCGACACTGGCGGCTTCGCCTTGCACTTCCAGCCTCTCTACAGCGAGCCCAACGAGCGACTGGTGGGCTTCGAGGCACTGGCGCGCCTGCCGACCGCCGACGGCGGCTTCATACCGCCCAGCCTGTTCATTCCGGCTGCCGAGCGCATGGGTGTCATCGGGCGGCTGGGCAACTGGGTGCTGCAGGAGGCATGCGCGGCCGCCACCAACTGGGCGGAGCACCTGACCGTCTCGGTCAACCTGTCGGCGGCGCAGTTCGGCAAGGAGAATGTCTCGGACGTCGTCGCCACCGCGCTTGCCATCACCGGCCTCAAGCCGGGGCGGCTGCTGCTCGAGATCACCGAGAGCCTTTTGCTCCACGACAGCGAGAGCGTGATGCGCGAACTCGCGCACCTCAAGTCGCTGGGACCCGAGATCGTCATGGACGACTTCGGCACCGGCTACTCGAGCCTCGGCTACCTGTGGCGCTTCCCCTTCGACAAGATCAAGATCGACGGCAGCTTCATGCGCGCCCTGGGCACGCCGGACGCGCCGGCCGAGAAGATCGTGCGCTCGGTCGCAGGCCTCGGCCACATGCTCGGGATGCGGGTCTGTCTCGAGGGTGTCGAGAGCGAGGACCACGCCCGGTACGCGCGCGCGATCGGCTGCGACGAAGTGCAGGGCTTCTATTTCGGCAAGCCGGTGGCGGCGAGCCAGGTCGCCGCGATAATCCTGCGGGATTTCCGCCGCGACCACCCTGCGAGCGCGCCGCAGAAACAGGCGATGGCGACCGCTTGAAAAACGGCTGGTCCGGCACCCTTCCCGAAAGCGCCGGAATCGCCGCATAATATCAGGGCGGAGATGCGGCAATGCCGGCTGCGGACGAAGACGACAACAAGAGCGACGGCGGAATTGACCGGCTGCGGGTCGATGGCCGCAAGGTCGACGTCGCCCGCCTGAGACTGGCCGCAATAGACCGGGCCGTTTTCGCTGCCGGCGCCGGACATGCGGCCGTCGACCACGACGAAATGATCCGCCGTACCGTCAACATGCTTTTTGGCCATGGGTGAAGCCGCGCTCACCCAGGACGTCGCGCGCCGGTGGGGCCTCGCCGCCTTGGCCGACGAGGCCGGCTTCGACCGGCTGCTGGACACCGTCGCCGCGGCGATCGCCGATCGCTTCACCCTGAAGGCGCACCAGAACCTGGTAGCGCGGCGCATGGCCTACATCGCCTGGATCGAGCGGCTGTCCGCCGACAACCTGCCGGCCATGGACTACCGCGCCTTCGTGACGATCTGCGCTGGCCTCATCGCCAGCATCGCTCGTCACCGGGTGGTGAGTTTCTCCGCCATGATCCGCGACCCGCACAGCCGCATGATCGGCGTCGTGCTCAAATATCCGAACGAAGTTGTGGCGCTGGCCGCCGGGGCATCGCTTTACCAGCTGCGCATCGGCGAACTGACCGGCGAGGAACTGGGCGGCGGAGGCGGATTGCCGGCAATCGTCGTCGAGAACGCCGCCGCCAATCTCGCCCGCCATAGCGAGGCAGCCTCCCGCTTCCGCGAGCTGCTGCAGCTGCACACCCCCTGGGTCTGACCGACTAGCGCCCCGCGGTTTGCCTGAGAACCGGCGCACAACCCTCCGCGCCACCTTCGCCAAGCGCGTTCTCGACGCGGCAGCGGGCAGCGAACGAACGATCGTCCGAGGGATCCACGGCGAGCGCCTTGCTGTAGTCGTCCAACGCACCGACAAGATCGGCATTGCGCTCCCGCACGTTGCCGCGGCCGCGATAGCCCCACGCCGACAGGGTCGGCGAGACCGACGCGATGATGGCGTTGAAATCGGCGAGCGCAGCGGAGTCGTTGTCGGCATGGAAATAGGCGAAGCCGCGGAAGTAGCGGTAGCTCGGATCGGCGGTCAGCGCGATGAGCCGGCTGTAGTCGGCGATGGCGGCGGCATAGTTGGCGAGTTCGTCCCAGGCGAAAGCACGGGTACGCAGCGTCGTCTCATCGTCGGGGGCGATCGCGAGCGCGCGGTCGAGATCGACGAGGCCGTCGCGATATTCCTCGTCCTTGAGGAAAAGGGCGCCGCGCGCGCTGTAGGCAGCCGGCGCATCAGGGGCCAGAGCTATAGCGGCCGTGAGATCGGCGATGGCGGCGGCGGGGTCGCCGCTATCGGCGTACGCTGCGGCGCGCCATACATAGGCGTCGTAGAGGGACTGGCCGGAACGGATCAGGTCGGTGCAGGCGGCAATGCGATCAGCTGCCGCGATCGGTGCATCGGTCATGCATGGGCTCTCCGACGCGCTCGCGGGCTGCGCGGCGCCGGCCAGCAACAACGCCCCCAACGCGAGACAAACGACTCGCATCGGCTTCTCCCAAGGGCCCTCCCCTGGGACTGACTAGCAAAGCATGGGATTCGGGGAACCGAGCGGCGCAGCAATTGTTCCGGCGCCGCTCACGCAGTGCAGCGTGCGAATATCAGCGCAGACCGGCGCAGAAGCGCTGGATGCGATGACAGGCCTCCTCGAGGGCAGCGTTGGCGGTCGCGTAGGAGATGCGGAAATGCGGGCCGAGGCCGAAGGCCGATCCCTGCACCACCGCCACGCCCTCCTCTTCGAGGAGCGCGGTGACAAAGTCATCGTCACTCGCCAGCTTCTTGCCCCCGGCCGTCGTCCTGCCGATCGTGCCTTCGCATGACGGGAAGACATAGAAGGCGCCCTCGGGCCGCGGACATTTGATGCCGTTGGCCTGATTGAGCATGGACACGACGAGGTCACGGCGCTCGCGGAAGGCAATGTTGTTCCTGGCGATGAAATCCTGTGGGCCGTTCAATGCCTCGACCGCCGCCCACTGCGAAATCGACGACGGATTGGAAGTCGACTGCGACTGGATCACGCCCATCGCCTTGATAAGCGGCTTCGGACCCGCGGCGTAGCCGATACGCCACCCGGTCATGCAATAGGCCTTCGACACGCCATTCAGCGTCAGCGTGCGCTCCTTCAGGCTGGGCTCGATCTGCGCCGGCGTCGTGAACGTGAAGCCGTCGTAGACGAGGTGCTCGTACATGTCGTCGGTCA
>DASZQY010000202.1:0-2194 GCA_035549395.1 Bauldia sp. | reverse complement strand
TCAGGTCATCCTCGACTTTGCCTTCATCCCGATCCGCGAGACGCATCCGGAGACCTACGCCGAGCTGGTCGATGCCGGCATCGGCCCACGCATCTGGACGTTCCTGACCTATGCCTTCCTGCACGGCGGCTGGGTCCACGTTGGCGTCAATTGCGTCTGGCTGGCGGCGTTCGGCAGCCCGGTTGCGCGGCGCTTCGGCGCCGTGCGGTTCCTGGCCTATTGCGCGATCTGCGCGATTGCCGGCGCCGCGGCGCACCTTGCGATATTCCCGACCTCAGCCGCGCCGGTCGTGGGCGCTTCGGCGGCGATCTCCGGTCTCATGGCGGGAGCGGCGCGCTTCGTGTTCGAGCCGACCGGCCCGCTGTGGTCGCTTTCCGGGACGGGCGCCTATCGCCAGCCGGCATCGAAGCTCACCGACCTCATCCGCAACCGGCGCGCGATGATTTTTCTCGGCGTCTGGTTCGTCCTCAACATCCTGTCGGGTTTCGTCGACATCACGAACACGATTTCGCAGCCGGTGGCATGGGACGCGCACATCGGCGGCTTCCTTGTCGGGCTGCTGTTCTTCCGCCTGTTCGATCCGGTGCCAGGTCCGAACATCTAGCGGCGGCGTCTATGCACACGATTGTGCAGTGCAGCTTGCCAGCCATCCAATCGAGTCGCACGTTATGTACGGGCCGGGGGCGACGAACCCATGGAGGTTGGCCCATGACAGTCGAAAGGATATTGGCCGCGAAGGGACGCGATGTCGTCACGACGGCGCCGTCGAAGCGCGTCGCGGACGCCGTGGCCACGTTGGCACGCCGCAGGATCGGCGCGCTGGTTGTCGTCGAGGATGGCGACCGCATCGTCGGGATCGTGTCGGAACGCGACATCGTGCGTCTGATCGCGACGAAGGATGCCGACGCGCTCGAGCAGCCGGTTTCGGCCATCATGACCAAGTCGGTCGTGACCTGTAACGAAGGCGAGACCATCGACAGCGTCATGGCGCGCATGACGCGTGGCCGCTTCCGTCACCTGCCGGTGGTCGGCGAGGGGCGTCTGCGCGGCATCGTCTCGATCGGCGACGTGGTCAAGGCCCGCATCGAGCAGGTCGAGCACGAGGCCGAGGAGATGCGCGCGTATATCGCGACGGCCTAGCCGTGGCCTTTCTTCGGCATCGTGCCATCGAAGACGAGCGCGAGATCGGGTGAGGGCGCCTTGCCGGTCGGGATGCTGCGGTAGAAGCACGAGCGGTAGCCGGTGTGGCAGGCGACGCCGTCGCCGGCCACGCGCACCTTGAGCAGCACTGCGTCCTGGTCGCAGTCGACGCGAATGTCGGCGACGGAGAGCGTGTTCCCGCTCTCCTCGCCCTTGCGCCACAGGCGCTTGCGCGAGCGGCTGAAGAACCAGCCCTGCCGCGTCTCGATGGTGCGGGCCAGCGCCTCGGCATTCATGTGTGCGACCATCAGCACGTCGCCCGTGTCGGCGTCGACGGCGATCGTGACGATCAGTCCGTCGGCGTCGAACTTGGGCGAAAGCGTGGTTCCGGTCTCGATCGTGTGCTCATCGGCGCGCAGCGCAAAGGTGGCGGTCATGGGTCGGCCTGCTGGTGTTCCGGGCGGCCGCCGTCATAGCGCAAACGGCACCGGGTGCGAAACCTCAGCTCGCGCCGCCGCTCTCGGCGCGTTTCGGCCGCGGCGCGGTCGTCTGGAACGACAGAAACAGCAAGGACCGCTCGGAGCTTTCGAGCAGCCCTGCGGCGAGATCGCCGAATGACAGGCGCTCGCCCGGCCGCCGGCTGACGCCCAGCGCGATCAGATCGTGCGCGCCGCGCCGGGCCTCGCGCACGATGGCGCCTTCCGGCGAAATGTCGGTGCGCTGCACCACCTTCACCGGTTGCTCCATCGCCTTGGCTACATGGCGAAGTTCCTTGGCGGTTTCGGCTGCGTCACGAAAGCGTCCGCGGCCATCGCCGTAGCGCTGGCGCGTGCGCGAGGCGTCGGGCGGCAGCACGGTTATCGCCGTGAGTTCGGTGCCCGCCGCCTTGGCGAGCGCGAGACCGATCTCCGCACCGCGGCGCGAGACCTCGCTGCCGGTCACCGGAACGAGGATTTTCGGGTTGGCGGGCGTCGGGTTGCGGCTCAGCGCGCCGCGGGCCGCAACGATGCCGAGCGCGCCCGGAAAGTTGAGGGCGATGCGCGATACGCCGTCG
>DASZQY010000201.1:0-5984 GCA_035549395.1 Bauldia sp. | reverse complement strand
GCAACGGGAGAACCGGCGCAAGGGCGGGGAGGGCGTCGTCGCCCTGGTCGGCTACACCAACGCCGGCAAATCGACCCTGTTCAACGCCCTGACCCACGCCGGCGTATTTGCCGACAACCGCCTGTTCGCGACGCTTGACCCGACGCTCCGCCGCATCGACCTGCCGCACGGCACCAGGGCCGTGCTCTCCGATACCGTCGGATTCGTCTCCGACTTGCCGACGACGCTGGTCGCTGCATTCCGCGCGACGCTGGAGGAGGTGGTGGAGGCCGATCTCATCCTGCACGTCCGCGACATCTCGCACCCGGATACGGACGCGCAGGCGTCTGATGTCGCTGCCGTCCTCGCCGAGCTCGATATCGACGCCAAGTCGCCGTCGCGGGTGATCGAAGTCTGGAACAAGGTCGATCTGTTGCCGCCGGAGCAGCGGCCGCAGCGCGTGACACCCGCGCGTGCCAGCGGCGAGGCGCACGAACCGGCGATCATCGCCGTGTCCGCGCTTACTGGTGAAGGACTGCCGGAACTGCTGGCGCTGATCGAGCAGCGGCTGACCGGCGCGCGGCGGACCTATGATGTGGTCCTGGCCGGCGGCGCGCTCGGCAAGCTCCATCGGCTCTATGAGCTCGGGGACGTGATTTCGCGCGAGGATACTGAGGAGGGCACGGTCACCGTCGCGGTGCGTGTGACACCGGAGCGCGACACCGAGTTTCGCCGCGCGTTTCCCGAGGCGCACCAGCAGCCGGGCTAGATCAGCCGGTGGCCTTGGCCCGCTGCCACAACGTCTCCATTTCTTCCAGGCTTGCCTCGGCTGGCCGCCGGCCCTGCTCCGCCAACCCGTCCTCGATCGCCGCGAACCGGCGCTCGAACTTGCCGTTCGTACGGCGCAGCGCCTGGTCGGCGTCGACCTTGAGGTGGCGCGCGAGGTTGACGGCCGCGAACAGCAGGTCGCCGACCTCGTCCTCCAGGCGGTCCTTGTCGCCGGCCGGCAACTCGGCTTCGATCTCGCCGATCTCCTCACGGAGCTTGGCCAGTACGGCCTTCGGGTCGTTCCAGTCGAAGCCGACGGTCGATGCCTTCGACTGAAGTTTGGTGGCGCGGATAAGCGCGGGCAGGGCGGTCGGGATACCATCCAGCGTTCGCTTGTGCTCGACGCCGCGCTCGCGTTTCTCGTCGGCCTTGATGCGCTCCCATTGTCCTTTCACATCACCCGCCGATCGCGCCGCCGCGTCGCCAAAGACATGCGGATGGCGGCGGATCAATTTCGTGGTGATCGCTTCGACGACATCGCCAAACGCAAATGCGCCGGTTTCCTCGGCCATGCGGGCGTGGAACACGACCTGCAGCAGCAGGTCGCCGAGTTCATCGCGCAGCTCGCGCATGTCGTCGTCGGCGATCGCCTCCGCCACCTCGTACGCTTCCTCGATGGTGTACGGCGCGATGGTCGCGAACGTCTGCTCGAGATCCCATGGGCACCCGCCATCGCGATTGCGCAGGCGCGCCATGATCTCGATCAGGCGTGCGATGTCACGTGACGGGGTCATGGTTCGAATCTCTCGTGTGCGCATTAACCGATTGAGCGTAGCAGCCGGCGACGGTTAACGCGCGCGGCCGTTAAGCGCTGTAGGTGACGGCACGGGGCGTGGGACGCCCGGCCCATCGCCGGTAACACCCACTAACGCAAGTCGCATAAGATATATTATGGAACCACTCCACGTGCTCAGGCTGGCCGGTTTCCTACAATTTTATCGATCGTCTAAGGCCGCCCCAAACGATTTGTCCCGTACTGGCAGCACGGATGCTCGACACGGACACTGCACCTCAGAGCCACACGGACGTCAGCGCGCTTGGCAGCGCGGGCTTCGGCCTTGGCGCGCGCGTTGCCATCGTCATTGCGCTGGCCGCCATACCGGCTGCGATCTTCCTCGGCGTCTGGGTCGAGACGCAGCGGCGCGCTGCACTGGACGAAGCGCACCAGTGGACGCAGCGCATGGCCTCCCTTACCGCCGAGCAGCACGCGGATTTTTATCGCGCCGTGCGCAGCACCCTCGAGATGCTGGCCATCTCCCCTTCCGTGAAGCATGCCGACGCGGCCGGCTGCACCGAGCTGCTGCAGGAGACGCAGCGCCGGCGGCCGTGGATGGGCAGCGGCTGGGTGGTCGACGACAACGGCCACGTCGTATGCGGCACGGACGACACCACGCCGCCGAGGCTGGATGCCGAAACGCGTGCCGCCATGACCCGCGACGGCTTCGGCCTCAGCGACGTCATGAACGGCGGCAGCGAGCCCACGCTGCTGGCCGGCATGAACGTCATGAGCCGCGACGGGCCGCTCCACATGATCGTGGAAAGCCGGGTGCGCTTCGCTGATCTGGAAAAGGCGGCGGCGCTGCCCGAACAGCGCGACGCCAGCGTCGTGATCGCCGTCGATCGCAAGGGCCAGGCGCTGACCTACACCGGCCACCACGAGCATGTCGGCAAGGTCGTGACCGATCATCCGACGCTGCAGCAGGCCGTGACGCATGTCGGCGCCGCCGTCGAAGGCGCGGCGCACGACGGCATCGACCGGGTGTTCGCCGCCGCCGAGGTTCCCGAATGGGGCGCCAAGGTCATCGTCGGCATCGGCCGCGACACCGTCATCGCCACCAGCGAGCGCAGCCTGATCACCGGCATCGGCATGGCGCTGACGATACTGCTGCTCACCGGCGGTATCGGCTGGATATCGGCTGACTGGCTGATCATTCGTTCGGTGCGTGTTGTGCGCGACGCGGCGACGGCGATGGCCGATGGCGCGTTCGGCCGCCGCGCCAACGTCGGCCGCCGCGCGCCGCTCGAGATTCGTCAGTTGGCCGCCGCCTTCAACCGCATGATCGAGCGGCTGGAACGGCTGGCGCTGCACGACCAGCTCACCGGGCTGCCCAACCGGCGGTATGTCGGCAGCAAGCTTGCGGACATCGAGAAGGCAGCAAAGCCGATCGCGGTCATGCTGGTCGACGCCGATCAGTTCAAGCAGGTCAACGACCGCCACGGCCACGCCGTCGGCGATATCGTCCTGAAGGCGCTCGCCGACCGGCTGAGTGACGCGGTGGGCGAGGATGGCTTCTGCGCCCGCGTCGGCGGCGATGAGTTCGCCGTTGTCGTTCTCGGCAATGATATCCGCACGTTGCCCCTGCACCTGCTGTCGGTGAGTGAGCGCGTGCGGGCGGCGCTGAGCGTGCCGGTCGAGTGCGAAGGCACCGAGCTGGTCGTCACGGGCAGCATCGGCGCGGCTGTGCGCGACGCAACGGTCGCCAACTTCATCCAGCTCTTCCACAATGCCGACCGCGCGCTCTACGCGGCCAAGGCGGCAGGACGCAATTGCGTCGTCATTTTCGACGGCACGCAGCCGGACACCATTCCCGACAACAACGGAATGCGGACGATGCGCACCGCGGCCGCCTAGCCGGCCAGCGGCAGCTCCACGACCATGCCGTCGTACGCTGGCTCTATGCCGGCTGGCAGCGCCTGGCGCGTGGTCGCGTAGTCGAGATCGTTGTGCATGTGGGTCAGCACGCCGCGCCTCACACGCAGCTTCTGTATCCACGCCACCGCTTCGGCCAGACTGAAATGGCTGGGGTGAGGCCGTGGCCGAAGCGCGTCGACGATCCACAGATCGGCCCCTTCGACCTCGGGCACCGATTCCGGCGGCAGATCGCTGATGTCGCACGAATAGGCGAACGTGCCGACGCGCAGGCCGAGGGACTCGATCTCGCCGTGGATCTGCCGGAACGGCACAATCGCGAGCGAGCCGCCCGCTCCGCTTATCGCGAACGGCATGCCGGCGGAGATCGGATTGTGCCTCAGGATCGGCGGATAGTTGCTGCCCGGCTGGGTCGCAAAGCAATAGCCGAAGGCGTGGCGGAGGTGCGCAGCCGTCGGCGCGTCGGCATACACCTCGACCAGCCGGTGCGTGTTCAGCCAGAACGCACGCAGGTCGTCGATGCCGTGGACATGATCGGCGTGCGCGTGGGTGTAGACGACGGCGTCGATGGCGCGGACGTCGGCGGCCAGAAGCTGCTGGCGCAGATCCGGGCCGGTGTCGACCAGCACGCGCGTCGCGCCCGCCTCCGTCACGCGCTCGATCAGGATCGAGGTGCGGGTGCGCCGGTTCCGCGGCTCGTTGGGATCGCAGGCGCCCCAGTCGTTCCCGATGCGCGGCACGCCGGGCGACGACCCGCAGCCCAGCACAGTGATACGGAGCGTCGCGCTCACGGTGCCGGCACCTTCGAGAACAGGCGATGGAAGTTGGCCGTTGTCGTCTCCGCGATTGCCGCCGGGGTCACGCCCTTGACCGAGGCCAGAACCGCTGCCGTTTCAATGACATAAGACGGCTCGTTGCGGCCGCCGCGGTGCGGCACCGGCGCCAGGTACGGCGCGTCGGTCTCGACCAGCAGGCGATCGGGCGGCACGTCTTTGGCAATCGCGCGCAGCTCGTCGGATTTCTTGAACGTGAGGATGCCCGAGAAGGAGACGTAGCCGCCGAGCGCCAGACCGCGGCGGGCCAGCTCGCGGCCGGACGAGAAGCAATGGAGCACAAAGGGGAAGGCGCCCTTCCCGCTTTCCTCCTCGAGGATCGCGGCCACGTCGTCGTCGGCCTCGCGCGCATGGATGACCAGCGGCAGGCCGGTTTCGCGCGCCGCCGCGATGTGGCGGAGGAAGCCTTCACGTTGAGCTTCGACCGGCGAGTTGTCGTAGTGATAGTCGAGGCCCGCCTCCCCGATGGCGACGACATCCGGTTCGCCGGCAAGCCGCACGAGATCGGCTGCCGTGACGTCGAGTTCCTCGGCCGCGTTGTGCGGATGGGTACCGATCGAGCGCCAAACGCCGTCATAGCGCGCGGTGATCGCCTTCAGCTTCGCCGCCTCGCGCACGCGCGTCGAGATCGTGACCATGCGCGCTACGCCGGCGTCGTTGGCGCGCTTTACCAGCGCGTCGCGGTCGGCGTCGAAATCGGCGAAGTCGAGGTGGCAGTGGCTGTCGACGAGCACGAGGGTCAGGCGTCCTCCCTGCCCTTTGCCTTCTTCTTGCCGCCCGCCGCATCGGGCGGCGAAGCGGCCTCCTCCGGCGCGACATAGCGCGGGAAGACGCCCTGCGGCGGCGGCAGCTTTGTGCCGGCGGCAAGTCGTCCATTGTCGCCGAGCAGAGCGAAGTTGCGGTCCTCCGCCGGCACGGCCAGCAGGTCGAGCAGCTTCCCGGCCGACTCCGGCATCACCGGCTGGACCAGGATCGCGATCTGCCGCACCACCTCGGTCGTCACGGCAAGCACCGTCCCCATGCGCTCCGGGTCGGTGGCCTTCAGCGCCCAGGGCGCGTTGCCCGCGAAGTAACGGTCGGCGTCGCCGATGATCGACCAGATCGCGTTCAACGCGACGTGGATCTGCTGCTTGGCCATCGCCGCGCGACAGGTGGCGAGCAGCGCGTCGGTATCGGCGAGCAGCTTGCGGTCCTCTTCGGTCAGCGACTTTGCCGCCGGCATCACGCCACCGCAGTTGCGGTGGATCATGGAGAGCGAGCGCTGCGCCAGGTTGCCGAGGCCGTTCGCCAGATCGGAGTTGATGCGATGCTGGATCGCCTCGTGGCTGTACGAGCCGTCCTGCCCGAAGGGCACGTCGCGCAGGAAGAAATAGCGCACGGCGTCGCGGCCGTACGTTTCGACGAGTGCGAACGGGTCGACAACGTTGCCGACCGACTTCGACATCTTCTCGCCGCGGTTGAACAGGAAGCCGTGCGCGTAGACCCGCTTCGGCAGCTCGATCTTCGCCGACATCAGGAACGCCGGCCAGTAGACGGCGTGGAAGCGCACGATGTCCTTGCCGATGATGTGCACGTCCGCCGGCCAGTAGCGCCAGCGCGGCGCCTCGGGATCGGGGAAACCGGCCGCGGTGATGTAGTTGGTCAGCGCGTCGACCCAGACGTACATGACGTGGCGCGGCGCGCCCGGCACCGGG
>DASZQY010000200.1:0-6400 GCA_035549395.1 Bauldia sp. | reverse complement strand
GACCGTGCTCGCGGACAGCTCGGTCCAGCGCGGCAGCGACATATTCAAGCTGCTCGCGTGCGGTGCCAAAGCCGTGATGGTCGGTCGCGCGCTGCTTTACGGCACCGCCGCAGGCGGCCAGGCCGGCGCGCTGCGGATGATAAAGATTCTCACCGACGAGCTCGCCCTGACCATGGACATGAGCGGGTGCCGGACGCTCGCCGACATCGACCGTGACATGATCACGACCCAACAGTGAATAACGGGGGAGGACTTAGCTTCTCGTTTCCCACGCCGCAGGTCATTCCGTTACGTCGTTGCCGGCGAAAGCCGGAATCCATCGCGGACCTCAATCCGGCATGCCGCGCGGACAGCACGTATTCGCGGATTTCGCCACAAGGCCCTGCGCCGCCCCGCATCGCTTCAGCGCAAGAGCTGGAGCGGGTGAAGGGAATCGAACCCTCGTCATCAGCTTGGAAGGCTGTTGCTCTACCATTGAGCTACACCCGCGCATCGCCGATCATAGGCGAAGGGTGGTGGGAGAGGTAGGACTCGAACCTACGAAGGCGTAAGCCAGCGGATTTACAGTCCGCCCCCTTTGCCACTCGGGACACTCTCCCCCAGGAAGCGGCAGACGGCCGCCCGCAAAGGCCCGCGTCTTATGGCGACGGGCAGGTTGCCTGTCAACGCACCACGGAGGGCGCTTGAATCGTCGGCATTTCTGCGGCTTGGTGCGGGGATGGCCACACCCGCCGCCCACCGCTCGGCCGAGCGCGCCCTCGTCAGATTTGCCCTTACCTTTCCCGAGGCGACGGAGGATTGGCCCTGGGATGAGCGCGTGATCAAGGTCCGCGGGAAGATCTTTGTCTTCCTTGGAATGGTCGAGGGAACACTGCGGGTCGGCGTGAAACTGCCGATCTCCCACGAGATGGCGCTCACGCTTCCGTACTGCCTGCCGTCCGGATATGGGCTTGGCCGCGCCGGCTGGATCACCGCCCACCTGACGGGACGCCACAAGCCTGACGTGCCGCTGCTTAAGTCATGGATCGAACAGAGCTATCGCGCCGTCGCCCCGCGCCGGCTCTCGGCCTCGCTGGCCCCACCGACGAGGCAGGCATGAGTCGCCATCCGCACAGTCCGCGCCCGAGCGGCCCGCAGTCCGGATACCGCCCTCGCTCGCCGGAAGAGCGCCGCGCCGAGACCCTCTGGATCTACGGCATCCACGCCGTATCCGCCGCGCTGGCCAATCCACGCCGCGAGATTCGCCGCCTGCTCGCCACATCTAACGCCTTGTCACGCCTCGGTAATCTTCCCGCACGCCCGGGCGTTGTCACTGAACCCGCGACGCCGCGCGACCTCGATCGCCTGCTCGGTCCGGATACCGTGCACCAGGGCGTCGCCCTCGAGGTCGCCCCCCTCGCCCCGGTCGGCATCGAGGCACTGGCCAACGCACGTCTGGTGGTCGTGCTCGACCAGGTCACCGACCCGCATAACGTCGGCGCCATCATGCGCTCCGCGGTCGCCTTCGCGGCCGATGCCGTCGTCACCACCGGCCGCCATGCCGCGATCGAAACCGGCACCCTGGCCAAGGCAGCGTCGGGCGCGCTCGACCGCATTGCCTGGATCGAGGTGCCCAACCTCGCCCGCGCGCTGGAAGAAATCGGCGCCATGGGCTTCACCCGCGTTGGCCTGGACAGCGAAGCCACCACTGACATCGAGGACGCGATCGTCGGTGAGCGTATCGCGCTCGTCCTCGGCGCCGAGGGCAAGGGCCTGCGGCGTCTGACCCGTGACAGCTGCGACGCCCTCGCCCGTCTCTCGGTGCCCGGCGCGATCGCCAGCCTCAACGTGTCCAACGCCGCAGTGCTCGCGCTGTACATTGCCAGCCGCGGCCTGCGGCGGGCGGCCCCTTCCGCGAGCGGCGAATGAGCGATCTGCTCGGCTGTTACATCAACCTCGACGGCCGGCCCGATCGCCGCGCGCACATGGAGCGCGAGTTGGCCCGCTTCGGCCTGGCGGACTCCTATCGTCGCCTGAAGGCGACCGAAGCCACTCCAGGCGCCATCGGCTGCTACCGCTCGCACGTGCGCGCGCTCGAGCTTGCCCGCAACCACGCGACGCCGATTCACGTACTCGAGGACGATTCGATTCTGTCGTCGGCGCTGGCGCCGTTTCTGAGGTCGCCCCGGCTGCTGGAGCTGCTGGCCATGTTCGACATTGTCTTTCTCGACATGTGGATCGATCCCTATCGGCCGGTTGTCGAGCTCTACCAGTCGGCAATCGAGCACGGCGATCATGTTCTGCCGCTCGATCGTCCTCCGGCACGCGTGGCCTGCACGTCGTCCTACATCGTCGCGCCGCGCAGCGTGCGCAAAGTACTCCGCCTGTTGCGCCAATATCAGGACGCGCTGAAAGCTATCGACGTCGTCTGGGATGAGGCGATCAAGGCCGGAAGGATAACCGCGGCGGTGACGATACCTTTTCTGACCGGCGTCGATCTCTACATCGGATCAGTTTCCGACATTCAGCGCGCCATGCCACGCAATGAAAACGGCAGGCTGATTCAGCTCCGTACGCGCTTCTTCGTTGACAAGGACCGCCAGCCGGCGATCTGACTGAACCTCCCACCATCTTCCGGCGCAAGGCTGCGGCTGCTAAAGCGATGCAAGGTCGCCGGATTAGCTCAGCGGTAGAGCAGCGGTTTTGTAAACCGAAGGTCGGGGGTTCAATCCCCTCATCCGGCACCAGTCCCCTTGGTGCACCTGAGGAAGTGGTTTCGGGGCTACTCCCCTGCCCTGCCATCGGCAGTCCGAAGTCGAGGCCATCGCCGCAATTGCCCGTGGCCGCAATCCGGCAGATATTCCCCGTCCCATCGAGCAATTTCCCCCGAAAGGCAGATGATGACCAGCCTGGCGAAGCTCGTCCATTTTGACGAGAAAGGCGATGATCGCGGAACGCTGGTCGCGATCGAAGCAGGGGTCACTGTGCCATTTGCTATCCAGCGCGTGTACTACATCTATGGCACGCGGGCAGGCGTCCGGCGTGCGTCCCACGCCCACCGCGATCTTCGCCAGGTGCTCGTTGCAGTATCCGGCGCATGTACCGTACTCCTGGATAACGGCGCGCGGCGCGAGGAGGTCCGGCTTTCACGCCCGGACCAGGGGCTGCTCATCGAGCGATTGACGTGGACAGAGCTTTTTGACTTCACGCCTGGCTGCGTGCTGCTCGTCCTGGCCAGCGCCCACTACGATGAAGCCGACTACATCCGCCATTACGACGCGTTCATTCACACGGTCCGGAGCGTGGGCGCTTGAAGGCCGGGTCCATCGAAACCATGATTCATCCGCTGGCGGATGTGCAGTCCTCGCAGATAGGTCGCGGCACCCGTATCTGGCAGTTTGCGGTCGTCCTGGCCGGCGCACGCGTCGGCGAGAACTGCAACATATGCGCGCACACCTTTATCGAGGACGATGTCGTCCTCGGCAATGACGTTACAGTAAAGTCCGGAGTCTATCTGTGGAACGGCCTGCGCGTTGGCGATGGCGTATTCATCGGTCCAAACGCGACGTTCACGAATGACAAGTGGCCGCGCTCGAAGCAGTATCCTGAGCGGTTTGCTGTCACTCGCATTGAGGATGGTGCAAGCATCGGCGCCAACGCCACCATCCTCCCGGGCCTGGTCATAGGTCGTCGCGCCATGGTAGGCGCCGGAGCCGTCGTCGTATCCGACGTTCCCGAGGGGAGAACCGTCGTCGGAAATCCGGCGCGCCTGCTTCCGCCACGGATGCAGAAGTGATCCCGTTTCTATCCCTGAAACGCGACTACGAAGCGCAGAAGCCGGCGATCGATGCGGCCGTCCGGCGGGCTACCGAAAGCGGATGGTACATCCTTGGCGCCGAGCTCGCCGAGTTCGAACGCCGATACGCCGCCTATTGTGGCGTTGGCCATTGTGTCGGCGTGGGAAACGGCCTTGATGCGCTGGCGCTGGCGTTACGCGCGTTCGGCGTCGGCACCGGCGATGAAGTCATCGTCCCCTCAAACACATTCGTGGCCACCTGGCTCGCCGTCGCTCAGGTCGGGGCTGTGCCGGTGCCCGTGGAACCGAGCGAGGACACGTTCAATATCGATCCCGCGCGAATAGAGGCCGCGGTGTCAGGCCGGACGAAAGTCGTTCTTCCGGTTCACCTATATGGCCAACCCGCGGACATGGACGAGATTGTCTCGGTCGCTCGCAGTCATGGCCTCCGCGTGCTCGCCGATGGGGCTCAGGCCCACGGCGCATCCTGCCGCGGCAGGTCGGCAGCCACCTTTCCCGACGCCACAGCGTGGAGCTTCTATCCGACCAAGAACCTTGGCGCTCTCGGCGACGGCGGCGCGGTGACGACGGACGACGCCGTGCTGGCCGACCGCATCCGCGTGCTGCGCAATTACGGCTCGCGTGAGAAATATCATAACCAAGTCGCCGGCTTTAACTCGCGTTTGGACGAAATTCAGGCAGCGGTACTTTCCGCCAAGCTCGAGCGGCTCGATGACTACAACGCCCGACGCCGGGCCATCGCCGATCGCTACCGGAAGGCGCTGGTCGATGCGCCTATATCGCTGCCGCAGGTGCCGGATTGGGCAGATCCGGTCTGGCACCTGTTTGTCATTCGCCATCCCGAACGTAAACGGTTGACCGAGGGGCTGTACGAGCGCGGCGTCGAAACAGCGATCCATTACCCCGTGCCGCCCCATCTGCAGCCGGCCTTCGCAGCGCTTGGCTATCGCCGCGGCGATTTCCCGATCGCCGAAGCGATCCACGATCAGGTCATCAGTCTCCCTCTCAGCCCGCACATGTCCGATGCGGACGTGGATCGGGTTATCGCTGCCGTGCAGGATTGCGTTTGATGCCCACTTCTCGATCGCCGGTCCGCGTCTCCGTCGTCATCCCCTCGTTCAATCACGGCGCCTTCATCGGCCAGGCGATCGAAAGCGTCCTCGCTCAGGATGTCGATCTCGAGCTGCTCGTCGTCGACGACGCCTCCACCGATCATTCGCGCGACGTCATCAGTTCGTTTTCCGATCCGCGTCTGCGCTTCTTGCCGCAAGCTGAAAATCGAGGTCCGTCCGCAGCGCTGAACGTCGGGGTCGCTGCCGCCCGGGGACAATACGTGACCGCACTCGGCTCAGACGACTTCTACCTGCCCGATACCGTGCGCACCCAGACATCTTTCCTGGACGGACATCCACAATACGACGCGGTCTTCGGCTTGCCCCGCTTGATCAGCGAGAGTGGAACGCCGTTGAATGCTGGCTATCAGGAATTCTCTCATCCCTTCATCGGCAAGAACGCCACCCGCTTCGAGTGGTTGCGTCATTTCTTCCTGAACGGCAACTGCCTGTGCCATCCAACCGTGATGATGCGGCGCCGTGTCCATAATGCCGTCGGGCTATACGATCTGCGACTGCTCAACCTCCAGGACCTCGACCTGTGGGTGCGGATGCTGGTTCGGGGTTTGATGTTTTTCGTCCTGCCGGTGGAGCTTACGGCGCGGCGCACCTTCGCCAACAATCAAAGCCTCAGCAACAGGAGCCTGCCAACCGCGCTGCGCACGCAGTTCGAACTGCTCCAGGTCCTGAAGGCGTATCGTTCGCTGTCGGTCAGCGATCTTGGCGAAATATTTGCTCAGGAGTTGCGGCAGGTCCGGCGGCCTGACATGCGAAGCGCGGGTGCCATCCTCGCGACCATCGCCTCCCATTCACGGACGGCGGGTATGCAGTACTACGCGCTGGAAAGCCTGTATGAGTCGTTTGCCGCCGATCGCAAAGCGGATTGCCGTCCACTATTTGCCCTCGCTGCCCGGCTGGATCCATTCGGGCTGCACATGCGCCGGACCTAGCGGATCGAACGTATCATAAGAAACCCGGCGGATTGCTCCGCCGGGTTCCGATTCGCTGGCCTGAGACTGGCGATCACCAGTCGCGGCGCAGAGCCACCTGGGCAGCCCAGACACCACTGGCCGAGCCAGTCTTCGTCCAAGTTGCGCCGACCTTGGCGCGGAAGCCCGTGTAGGGCAACCAGACGAGATCGCCACCGATGGCAGTGATGTTCTGCTGCAGCGCGGACGGGCCCGACTGCTTGCCGTAGCTGAAGTCCCAATCCGTGCGGAACGTCTTCGAGAAGTAGTGCCGGAGCGAACCGAACGCCGCCCAGCCGTTGTTGAAGCCAAAGCCACCGTTGCCGGGCGGGCCCGACGTCGAGACTCCACCTGCGCCGTTGAAGGGCGGATCGCCCCAGCTGCCCTCAAACATCACGCTGTCCATCGGCGTCAGATTGAGCGTCAGGACGCCGGACACGCCGTAGGAGCTCGTGCCGAAGCTGCCCACCGCCGTTCCAAGCTGTGTGTAGCCCGCCGAAACGAAGCCCGACCAGTTGGTACCC
>DASZQY010000199.1:0-2263 GCA_035549395.1 Bauldia sp. | reverse complement strand
AGGATGCCCTTCATGCGCAGGATGTCCGGCCCCTGCTCCTGGGTGACGCGCTGAATCCACGGGAAGAACTTCTCCGGATCGAGCGTGCCGACGCGGAAGGACACGCTGCCTACGCCCTGCCCTTCCAGATCATGGTGATGGTGGTGGTGATGTTCGTGATCGTGGTCGTGGTCATGATGGTCATGGTCGTGATCCTCGCCCTCCAGGAAATCCGGATCCAGCGACAGGATGCGATCAAGATCGAAGGCGCCGCGGTCAAGCACGCGGTCGAGCGCGATCGAGCAGCGCTCAGTGCGATGGATCGTGGCATGCGGGTTGATCGCCCGGATATGCGCCTCGACCGACTTCAGTTCGTCCGGCGAGACCAGGTCGGTCTTGTTGAGCAGGATGACATCGGCAAAGCCGATCTGCTCCTGCGCTTCCGGGCTGCCGGCCAGGCTGCCGAGCAGGTGCTTGGCGTCGGCGACCGTCACGACCGCATCGAGCTTGGCCTTTGCCTTGACGTCGTCGTCCATGAAGAAGGTCTGCGCCACGGGCGCCGGATCGGCGAGCCCCGTGGTCTCGACCAGGATGCCGTCAAAGCCGCCGGGCCGCTTCATCAGGCCCTCGACCACGCGGATGAGATCGCCGCGCACGGTGCAGCAGACGCAGCCGTTGTTCATCTCGAAGACTTCCTCGTCGGACTCCACGATGAGGTCGTTATCGATGCCGATCTCGCCGAACTCGTTGACGATGACGGCGTACTTCTTGCCGTGGTTCTCGCTGAGGATGCGGTTGAGCAGCGTCGTCTTGCCGGCGCCGAGATAGCCGGTAAGCACGGTGACGGGGATTTGGGTATCAGCCATTTTCAAAGCTCCGAAGGCGGGTAAAGGCCGCCGGGAAACGCGGGTGGTGGTTTTAGCGCCGAAGCCGCCGTCAGGTAAGCGGCGGCTCCGTGAGCAGGTCTTCGAGATCGAGCCACTCGGTCTTCATGGCGAGCGAGCCATCGGCGTTGCGCGGCCACAGCTCCGAGGCCCGGTCCCACGCCAGCTCCAGGCCGTTCTCGTCCGGGTCGCGGAGATAAAGGGCCTCGTGCGTGCCGTGGTCGCTCGCGCCATCGAGCGGGATGCCCGCAGCGATCAGGCGGCGGAGCGCATCGGCGAGCGAGGCGCGCGTCGGATAGAGGATGGCGGTGTGGTAAAGGCCGGTCGTGCCGCGCGCCGGCGGATGACCGTTGCGGCTCTCCCACGTGTTGATGCCGAAATGGTGGTGATAGCCGCCGGCCGAGAAAAACGCCGCCTGCGTGCCGTAGCGGGCGGTGAGCTCGAAGCCGAGAACGCCACAGTAAAACGCGAGCGAACGCTCAATATCGGCGACCTTCAGATGAACGTGGCCGATGCGAACACCGGGATCGATGGGCTTTGGCGTTATGGCGGTCGCGGGCTTTTCGGCGGTCAACACGTCGGACAAGGACAATCTCCTGCGAGGTGTCTCCTGCATATAGGGAGCGGCCGGCTTTCCGCGTAGGGCCCGCCCCGCCCCGGCGCGCAGGTCCGCCGCGCGCCGAAAAAGGGACACTGCGCGCCCGCATCCACAGAACATCAACAAAACATCAACTATAGCGAGTATGTGATGAATTTGCACAACTTATTGTAGTTGGACGGCAACACATCAATCCAGCTCGCGAATCACACAACGCGCACAAGTGCTTGGAGCTGTTGATAAGTGCGAGGTGCTGTTGCGCTCCGACAACACAGCGCCGGGAAACGGAGTTCTCCCGGCAAATCACATCGCGCGCGCTTAACGGAGTGTTAACGTGAACTGGTTGGACGCCTGCCTGGGTGGGTGGGCGAAAGCGCGTACGTTGTGGGGTTGCGTAATGCGTAGCGTATGGTCCGGCGGACTCGCGTCCGCCGTGGTGCTGTTTGCCGTTTCGACGGTTCCCGCCTTGGCCGCCGATGCGGCCGGCACCTACGGGTTCGGCGGACCCTGGCAAGGCGTCTATCTCGGTTTGAACGGCGGCGGTGGCTGGGAAACGGCTGCCAACACCTACGGCAAGGACGGCAGTGCCGCGCCGGGGATCAAAGGCAACGGCTGGGTAGCTGGCGGCCAGGTCGGCTATAATTGGGAATATGCCAATTTCGCCGTCATCGGCCTGGAAGCCAGGGCCGACTACGCCGCGATCAAGGGCAACGTCGCCGACAGCTTCGACCCGGGCGGCGGCATGGGCACCCAGCACGTCACCGATACCGCGACGATCAACGAACTCGGCGATTTCCGCGCC
>DASZQY010000198.1:0-6057 GCA_035549395.1 Bauldia sp. | reverse complement strand
GTCATCACCGACCGCGACCGTTTGGTTCACGTCTCCGGCCACCCACGTCGCGGTGAGATGGTCGAGATGTACACGTGGCTGAAGCCCGCCATCGCCGTTCCCGTGCACGGCGAGGCGCTGCATCTGGCAGCGCATGCCAATTTCGCGCGCGAGCAGGGCGTGCCGACGGTGATCGAGACGACCAACGGCGCGGTCATCCGCCTGGCGCCGATGCCTGCGGGCCAGATCGGCGAGATTGAAGCCGGCCGGCTATATAAGGATGGCCGGCTGATCGGCGACTACGACGAAGTCGGCGTTGCAGAGCGCCGTCGCCTGTCGTTCGGCGGTCACGTGGTCGTCGCGCTGGTGATGGACTGCAAGGGCGAGCTTCTGGCCAATCCGGAGATCAGCCTCACGGGCATTCCGCTCCACGACGCCAGCGGGCGGCCGATGGAGGAAGCCGTGCTCAACGCGATTCACGGCGCGTTGGATTCGATGCCGCGGCCCCAGAAGCGCGATCCCGACGTCGTGACCGAGGCAATCCGCCGCGCGGCACGAGGCGCTGTGGCGGAAGCGTGGGGTAAGAAGGCAGTTTGCACGGTGCTGGTCACGGTCGTATGAGGGCCGCATGATCGGTCGCCTCAATCATGTCGCTATCGCCGTGCCGGATATTACGGTCGCTTCCGCGCTCTATCGCGACACGCTCGGCGCAAAGGTCTCGGAGCCGGTCGCGCAGCCGGAGCATGGTGTGACGACGGTGTTCGTGGAACTGCCCAATACGAAGGTGGAACTGATCACGCCGCTCGGCGAGCGGTCGCCTATCAGCGCATTTCTCGCTCGTAATCCCTCGGGAGGCATTCACCACATTTGCTACGAGGTCCAGGACGTGCGTGCTTCGGCGCGCGAATTGACGGCGCGCGGCGCGCGCGTGCTGGGCGATGGCGAGCCCAAGACCGGAGCGCACGGCAAGCCGGTCGTGTTCGTTCATCCCAAGGATTTTCTGGGCACGCTGATCGAGCTGGAGCAGGCGTAGGCGATGGGCCCGCTGACTGTTGCCGCCGTCTACTTCGTGACCTGGTGGATCATGATTTTCGCGGTGCTGCCGTTCGGCACACGCACGCAGGAAGAAGCCGGCGAAGTAACTCTCGGCACGACGCCCAGCGCGCCCATGCGTCCACGGCTGCTGCGCGCGGCGATCATCAATTCGATCGCGACGGCAGTTGTGGTGTTTTTGTTCTGGGCGGTGGTGACGTATTACAATCTGTCGTTGGAAGACTTCGCGCACCTGCTCGACAGAAAATAAAAAAGCAAGGCCTTTCGGCCTTGCTCATCGAGTTCCGCGTCCTATCCCATCGTTGCCAAGTCCGATCGCTCAGCAGGCTGGCTGGCGTTCCAGTTCCGGACTTTGCGGCTGCAGCCGATTAAGGCGCGCCCGAAAGGATCTTCCTCCCAAGACTTAGACCGCGATGCCTTATTATCGGGGCGGGTCTTAGAGACCTCTTCGTCCCTGTTTATTGAGGCGACCCTACCTAACCGAAAGTCGCTTGTCATCAATTTGTGCAGCTATCGCCCGAAATTTTTGCACAAAAGACGTCTTTCCCAGCAAATGGTTTCTCGGTCCTGTTATTCGCGATTCGGACACGGTGACTTGCTCCGCGCCGGTTGCACTTGTGTTCAGCACTGACGACCGGCTACGACACGCCGCAATGCTCACCGGAGTAAGCACCTGACGATGCGTCTCTCCCGCTATTTCCTGCCTATTTTGCGCGAGACTCCCAAGGAAGCGGAGATCGTCTCGCATCGGCTGATGCTGCGTGCCGGCCTCGTGCGTCAGCAGGCCGCCGGCATCTACTCCTGGTTGCCGCTTGGCGAGCGCGTTCTCGCCAAAATCGGCAACATCGTGCGGGAAGAGCAGGATCGCTCCGGCGCCATCGAGATTCTCATGCCTACTCTGCAGGCTGCTGACCTGTGGCGCGAGAGCGGGCGTTACGACGATTACGGCAAGGAGATGCTGCGCATCACCGACCGGCACGAGCGCGACATGCTCTACGGCCCGACCAACGAGGAGATGGTGACGGACATATTCCGCACCTACATCACCTCATACCGCGCGCTGCCGCTGAACCTTTACCACATCCAATGGAAGTTCCGGGATGAGGTGCGCCCGCGATTCGGCGTGATGCGTGGACGCGAGTTTCTGATGAAGGATGCCTATTCTTTCGACATCGACCGCGCCGCGGCAGAGGCTGCGTACCGGCGCATGTTCGTGGCCTATCTTCGCACGTTCGACCGGCTCGGTCTGAAGGCCATCCCGATGCGTGCCGAGACCGGCCCCATCGGCGGCGACATGAGCCACGAATTCATCATCCTCGCGGCAACCGGCGAGAGCGAGGTCTATTGCTCGCGCGATCTGCTCGACCTGCCGATTCCACCAGCCGACACTGACTTCCGCGCCGACCTGTCGCCGATCGTCAACGCCTGGACGACGCCATACGCAGCGACCGACGAGAAGCACGACGCTGCCGCCTTCGAGGCGCTGCCGGAAGACAAGCGCATCCGGGCGCGCGGCATCGAGGTCGGGCACATCTTCTATTTCGGCACCAAGTACTCCGAGCCGATGGGGGCGAAGGTGGCCGGGCCCGACGGCACCGACACCTTCGTCCATATGGGCTCCTACGGCATCGGCGTCTCGCGGCTGGTTGGCGCAATCATCGAAGCCAGCCATGACGAGGCCGGGATCATCTGGCCCGACGCCGTCGCCCCGTTCCAGGTCGGGCTCGTCAACCTCAAGGCGGGCGACCCCGCGGTGGACGCGGCATCGGAGAAGCTCTACGAGCGTCTAACGAATGCCGGAATCAGCGTGCTCTACGACGATCTCGACCAGCGTGCCGGCGCCAAGTTTGCCACCATGGATCTCATCGGCCTGCCCTGGCAGGTGATTGTCGGACCGAAGGGCCTGGAGCGTGGCGAGGTAGAGGTGAAGCGTCGCGCCACCGGCGCGCGGGATACGGTGCCCCTCGATGCCGCCGTGGAGCGCATTCGCGCGGGGTAGGCAGGAGAGGGAATGGCGCAGCCGACCGGAACAAAGCCTTTCTCTCGCTACGAGTGGATGCTGGCGGCGCGCTACATGCGCCCGCGGCGTCGTGCCTCCGGCCTGGTGATCGCGCTGTTCTCGTTGATCGGCATCATGCTTGGCGTCGCCACCCTGATCATCGTCATGGCGGTGATGAACGGTTTCCGCGCGCAGCTCATCGACAAGATCCTGGGCCTCAACGGTCATGTCATCATCGAGGCGACCGACTCCAAGTTCACCGACTACGCCGATGTCGCCAGCCGCGTTGCCAAGGTGCCGGGCGTGGTCTCAGCCATCCCGCTGGTCGAGGGACAGGCGCTGGCAAGCGGGCCGAACACGTCCAGCGGCGCGCTGGTGCGCGGCATTCGCGAGCAGGATCTGCCGCATGTCCCCGGCATCTACAACAACGTCCGGCTTGGCACTTTGCAGGGGTTCGATTCCTCGCACGGCATTGCCATCGGCTCGCGCCTTGCCACCGCCCTCGGCGTCACAGTCGGGCAGAACGTCACCATCGTGGTGCCGCATGGCACCGAGACGCCATTCGGCGTGACGCCGCGCCTCAAAGCCTATCCGGTGGTCGCGATCTTCGAGATCGGGATGTCGGAATACGACTCTTCGTTCATCATCATGCCGTTTGGCGACGCACAGGCCTATTTCAACCTCGATGGTCAGGCGAGCGCGGTCGAGGTGTATCTCCAGAATGCCGACATGGTGGATGCGCTCAGGCCGCAGATCGAGCAGGCGGTCGGTCGCGAGGCGCTCATCACCAGCTGGCAGGAGCGCAACACGACCTTCTTCTCGGCCCTCGAGGTCGAGCGCAACGTCATGTTCCTGATCCTCACGCTGATCGTGCTCGTCGCCGCCCTCAACATCATCTCTGGTCTGACGATGCTGGTGAAGGACAAGGGGCACGACATCGCCATCCTTCGCACCATGGGTGCGACGCGTGGCGCGATCATGCGCGTCTTCTTCATCGCCGGCGCCTCGATAGGTACTCTCGGCACTCTCGCGGGGTTCATCGTCGGGGTGCTGGTCGATCTCAATATCGAGTCGATCCGCCAGTTCATCTCCAGCATCACGCGCACGGAGCTCTTTTCGCCGGATCTCTATTTTCTCAGCCAGCTGCCGGCGCAGATGGATCCCCGTGAAACCATCACGGTCGTAGTCATGGCGCTCGGTCTTTCGTTTCTGGCGACTCTCTATCCTGCCTGGCGCGCGGCCCGGCTCGACCCCGTGGAGGCGCTGCGCTACGAATGACCGCCGCCCCGCAGCCGCGCAAGGAACGCCGGCCGGTCCTGAAGCTCGCCGATGTGCGGCGTCACTATCCGGACGCAGGTGGCGGCCTCACGGTTCTCGACGACGCCAAGCTCGAGATTTTCCCGGGCGAGATGGTGGCTCTGGTGGCTCCTTCCGGCGCCGGCAAGTCGACCTTGCTCCAGATCGCGGGGCTGCTGGAGCGTCCCGACGGCGGCGAGGTGTATATCGCGGGGAGGGCGGCCAGCCGCCTGCCGGACAGTGACCGCACGGCGCTCCGGCGGCTGTTCATCGGTTTCGTCTATCAGTTCCACCACCTCCTGCCGGAATTCTCGGCACTGGAAAACGTGATGCTGCCGCAGCTCATCCGCGGGATAACGCGGGCCGAAGCGGCAGCGCGGTCGATGCAGCTGCTGGCCTATATGCGCGTGAAGGAGCGGGCGACGCACCGCCCGTCGGAGATGTCGGGCGGCGAGCAGCAGCGCGTCGCCATCGCGCGCGCCGTCGCCAATGGCCCCAGGCTTCTGCTCGCCGACGAGCCGACCGGCAACCTTGATCCGCACACGGCGGCCGTGGTGTTCGACGGCCTTATGCGTCTGGTACGCGCCTCGAAGCTGGCCTGCCTGATTGCGACCCACAACCATGACCTGGCGGCGCGCATGGACCGCGCAATCACGCTCACCGCCGGCAGGGTGGTCGAGCTGCGCCGCCAGCCTTCGCTCGTTGCGGAAGCCGCCGCCGGCCATGTGCCGCCGCCACCGGCCGCTGCCGAAGGCGGGGAGCGCTAGGCGCGAAAAAAGCCCGGCGTCGCTCAGACGCCGGGCTGTGTTCTCGCAGGGGATGGCAGGCTCAGAGCCGCGAAAGCATCCGGCAGATCGCGACGACGTTATCCTTGTAGACCGACGGATCCTGGAGAACCGCCGAGCACTTCGCCTTCAATGCCTGCTGGTCGCCGGACGACAGGCTGGCGTAGGCCGCAGCCGTGCTGCTGCTGCCACCGCCGAGGCCGCCGCCGATACCGCCGCCGGCGCCTCCCGTATCGCCGCCGCCGTTGGCCACGTCACCGCCGCCACCAATGCCGACGCTTATACCGGTGCCGTCACCGCCGCCGCCGATTCCGCCAATGCCACCGAGGTCGCCGACGTTGAGGTTGCTCAGCAGCGAACCGAGATTGACGTCAGCGTTCGTCGTCGAGCCGTTGCCAGTTGGGTTGCCGCTTGAGTCGACGGTGGCCAACGGACCCGTGCTGTTGGAGTTCAGGTTGACGTTAGCGGTGTTGCTGCCCACCGTCGCGGTAACGCCGGTTGAGCCGCCGGCCGAGGGCGTCGACCCACCACCGCCAAGTCCGAGCAGTCCGCCCCCGCCGCCGATGGTGATGCCCGCGGCAGATGCCGCGCCGGCCAACCCGGCGACGAAGACGCCGGTCAACAGCACAGTCCTGAAGGATTGGATACGCATGGCTGTATTCTCCCGATCGATCCGGACGCCCCCTCGGGCCTCCGTTGGGATGGCAACGTGCGGGATATGCGGTGGGTTTCCGATTGCCTTGCGGCGTGGTTTCCGGGTGGTTTCGCCGGAGCAGGCAACTTCACTCAAATGCGCCTCCGGACCCGGCAAGTCCCGGGCTCACGCGTGGTCCAGCCGACGATTGGTGTTTGATTTGACTGGCGTTTTCCGCTACCCCGCTCGCCTTCTGGCGATGCGAAGCGTGCCCAGCCCTCCATGAATATTTTCAACGATTTTGCCGATCG
>DASZQY010000197.1:0-1584 GCA_035549395.1 Bauldia sp. | reverse complement strand
CTCCTTCGCCGCGGCGAGCGTCGCGCCGGGCGCGCCCTTCAACTGCCAGTACATCTGCGAGAAATCGATGCCGCCGGTAACGAAGCCTATGATCGGCATGATGATGTCGTTCACGATCGACTGCACCAGGCCGTTGAAGGCAGCGCCGATGATGATGCCGATGGCGAGGTCGAGCATGTTGCCCTTGAGAGCGAACTCGCGGAACTCCTTGAGCATGATTTCCCTCCGTCGTCGGCCCGTGCCGACCAACAGGCTTCCTATCGCCCGATTGACCGGCTTGCAAACGCACCGCATGGTTCATGTGAATTCGGACACGGGATGCGGCGGTGCGGGATACAAGCGAAGCGGGCTGGTGGCGGAAGACGCGACTGCTCGCGGGCGCTATGACGGTCGGGGGCGGCCTGCTGGCAATTGTCGTGCTGGAAACCGCCGGGGACGGGCCGGACGTGCTCGATCTGCCGCTCGGGACGTTGCTCGGCACGACGATCCTGCCGCTCGCGATCCTGGTCGCTACCCTGGTATTCGCCATGCGACAGCGCCGGCTCGACCGCGACTACGACGTGGCCGAAGACTAGGCCGCGCGTGAACCGCTCGCCACCCGGACATGGCCGAATCGCCGCGCTCTTCACGGCCGGGTTCGTGGCATTCGTCGCGGTATTGTCGGTGCTCGACTATTACGGACTGCCGGAGCCGATCCTTGCGACCAGTCTCGTGGTCGCGCTGCTCGCCGCGCTGTTCGCGCTCGGCGTCAACGCCGGGACTTTGCAGGCCTCGGAGTTCTACCTCGCCGGCCGGGCAATCCCCGCCGGTCAGAACGGCATCGCGACCGCGGCCGCGGCGATCTCTTCGCTCGTTCTTCTCGGTGTCGGCGGTGCTGCTTTCAACGGCTTGGCCGCGGCCGCGGCGCTGACGACTGGCCTGGCGCTTGGCTTTCTCGCGCTCAGCGTGCTGGTGGCGCCTTACGTGCGCAAGTCGTCGGCGTTCGGGATCGCCGATTTCTTCGGCATCCGCTACGGCGGCCGCGGCGTGCGCATCGCCGGCGCCATCGCGGTCGTTGCGGTGACGCTGCCGGCGCTCGCGGCGGCGATCGCCGCGGCGGCGTTTGCACTGGTCCTCATGGTCGGAATCGCCAGCAGCATCGCGCTCTGGATCGTGATTCTGATCGTGCTCTCCGCGACGGTGCTTGGCGGGCTCAAGGCTCTGACGCGCACGGCGCTGGCGGAATACGCGGTGATGGCGATCGCGATTGTGGGACCGGCGGCGGTAATTTCCTGGGTCGAGTACGGGTGGCCGCTGCCTTTCCTGACATTTGGCGCCGCCACCAACGGGAGCGATCTCTTGGCGCTGGCAGGCGGCAGCGACCTCGCGCCAGCGGGCACGACGACATTCGCTCCGGCAACGAACGGGGCCAGTGCAATCGCCGTGCTGATCGTGCTCGCGGCGGGCATCGCCGCGCTGCCGCAACTCGTGATGCGCAGCGCCACGGTGCGCGGCGCCGACCGTGCACGCTGGTCGGCGGCCTGGGCGCTGCTCGCGGTGCTGATCGTGGCGCTGACCGCGCCGGCCTATCCGGCATTCGCGCGG
>DASZQY010000196.1:0-4058 GCA_035549395.1 Bauldia sp. | reverse complement strand
CTGGACGACCGGATGCTGCGCGACATCGGTGTCACCCGCTGCGACGTGCACAACGCCCTGGCTGCCCGCTTCGACGAAGACCCGGCCTATCGCCTGACCATCTTTTCGGGCGCCCACAGCGCGCACCGCAACCGGACACTGCGCCGCGACGTCTAGAGTTTCCCGGTCGCCGCAGTCGTAACGGACGCCTGGTCCCCTGGGTCGTCCGGTAAACTGGCCCGCCCCGCAAGAGGCGGGTCATTTTCGTTTCGGCGGGAGATGTGCGCGGCGCAATTTCGCCGTCACCCCGACGGAAGTCGGGGTCCATCGCGAACGGCGGCGCGGTATTGGCCCGACTACAAGAATCGTTGAACTTGCTGCTCGTCTTGTGCACGGCATGCAGGATCACGATGGATTCCGGCTTTCGCCGGCATGACGAGGCGGTTCCGCCGCGTCACCATCCGCCCGGTCAATATGCGTGGCGGGCGAAGATCTGCTCGATGTCGCCGTGCCACTCGTTCTCGTATTCGTCGAGCAGCCGGTCGGCCGGAGACTTTCCGGAAGCGAGAGTCTCCTCGACCGGCGCGAGGTAGATGGTCTCGTCCGATCCCTGTCCGTTGAGCCTGGCGCGCCGGGCGAGGCCGGCGCGGGCAAGCGCCACCACCTCGCCGGCGATCTCGCGGACGGTGCGGTTGCGGAAGGGCGTGTCGAGCGCCGTGATCGGCACGGCGTTGCGCAGTTCCTGGCGCTCGGCCTCCGTCCAGTCCTGCACGATCTGCCAGGCGGCATCGAGCGCGAGCGAATCGTAGAGCAGCCCGACCCAGAACGCCGGCACCGCCGAGATGACGCGGCCCTCGCCGCCATCGGCGCCGCGCATCTCGAGGTACTTCTTCAGCCGCACCTCGGGGAACAGCGTCGACAGGTGGTTGGTCCAGTCCGACAGCGTCGCGCGCTCGCCAGGAAGCGCGGCGAGCTTGCCGTCGAGCAGGTCGCGGAAGGAGGCGCCGGCGACGTCGTGATAGGTCTCGCCGCGCTTGACGAAATACATCGGCACGTCGAGGGCATAATCGACGTAGCGTTCGAAGCCGAAGCCGCGCTCGAAGGCGAAGGGCAGCATGCCGGTGCGGTCGCGATCGGTGTCCAGCCAGATCTCCGAGCGGAACGACTGGAAGCCGTTGGGCTTGCCCTCGGTGAACGGCGAGTTGGCGAAGAGCGCCGTCACCACCGGCTGCAGCGCCAGCCCGACACGCATCTTCATCACCATGTCGGCTTCGTCGGCGAAATCCAGGTTGGCCTGGATGGTGCAGGTGCGGAACATCATGTCGATGCCCTTGCCGCCGACCTTCGGCATGTAGCGCGCCATGATGGCGTAGCGCGATTTCGGCATCACCGGCGTCTGCGCCCGCGTCCATTTCGGCGAGAAGCCGACGCCGAGGAAGCCGACCCCGAGCGGCGTGGCGCATTCGCGCACCTGGGCCAGGTGCGCGTTCACCTCGCGCGCCGTCTGGTGGATGGTCGCGAGCGGCGCGCCCGACAGCTCGAACTGCCCGCCCGGCTCGAGCGAGATCGCGCCCTGCCCGACCGCATCGGTGAGCCCGATGATGTGGTCGCCGTCCATGATCGGCTGCCAGCCGAGGAGGCCTTCCATGGCCTCCAGCAGCCGGCGGATGCCGCGATCGCCCTCATAGGGCACGGGCGAATGGTCCGCGAGATAGAAGCCAAACTTCTCGTGCTCGGTGCCAACCCGCCACGCGGACCTTGGCTTGGAACCCGACGAGATCGCTTCCACGAGTTGGTCGCGCGATTCAATCGGCGTCGCGTCAGAGGCGTCGCGGGCCATGCAGGGAATGTCTTTCCGGTGAACGGGGCGCGGAGATTAGCGGGGAGATGAGAGAGGGGCAATCGGAGGGACGGATTGGCGCGATATGGGGCGCGGACGCGTATTGACCAGCGTTCGCCTGCACCCCCCTCGACAGGCGCGGCGGCCGCGATATCTGGCGCGGTGCGGACGGCCGGCTTTTCCAACTTCGGACAGGAGTGCATTTCCATGCGGATCGGGATCATTGGCGCCGGACACATCGGCGGCACGCTGACGCGGCGGCTGGCCGCGCTCGGACACGAGGTCGTGGTGGCCAATATGCACGGCCCCGACTCGCTGGCCGAGCTGACAAAGGAAAGCGGGGCGAAGGCGGTGAGCGTGACGGAAGCGGTCAAGGGCCGCGATCTCATCGTCATCTCGATCCCGGTGAAGAATATCCCCAAGCTGCCGAACGGGCTGCTGGCGAACGTGCCGAAGCACGTGCCGGTGATCGACACCGGCAACTACTATCCGCAGCAGCGTGACGGACACATCAGGGAGATCGAGGACGGGCAGACCGAGACGCGCTGGGCTTCGAACGTGGTCGGCCACCCGCTGATCAAGGTATTCAACAACATCTACGCGCAGCACCTGCTCGAGCGCGGCGTGCCGAAAGGAACAGCGGGCCGGATCGCGCTGCCGGTGGCTGGCGACGACGAGGCGGCGAAGGCGATCGTGCTCAAGCTGGTCGACGATTTGGGCTTCGATCCGGTGGATGCCGGCGGGATCGATGAATCGTGGCGGCAGCAGCCCGGCTCGCCGGGCTACGGCAAGGACTTCGACGCCGCGCGCCTGAAGCAGGCGCTGGCCGATGCCAAGCCGGAACGGCCGCACGACTTTCGCGGCGCGGCCGCCTAGCCGGCGCGGCGCCAGTCGCCAAGCACCGCCTGGACCACCGCGAGCGCCGCGACCGCCGCGGTATCGGCGCGCAGTATGCGCGGCCCGAGCGGGATCGCCGTGACAAAGGGGCGCGAGCGCAGCAGCGCGCGCTCCTCCTCGGCGAAGCCCCCTTCCGGGCCGACGAGAACGGCGAGCGGCGCGGGCGCCAGGGCCGCCAGCACCGAGACGGGATCGCCGCCCTCCTCGCCTTCGTCGCAGAAGATGAGGCGCCGCCCTGCGTCCTTGGTCTCCCACTCGCCGATGACGTTCGGAAGGTGCGCCACATCGTCGATCGCCGGGAGAGCGAGGATGCCGCACTGCTCGGCGGCCTCGATGGCGTTGGCGCGCATGCGATCGAGATTGACGCGGGCGACCTGAGTGTGACGGGTGATGACCGGGCGGAGCCGGCCGACGCCCATCTCCACCGCCTTCTCCACCATGTAGTCCAGCCGCGCGTGCTTGAGCAGGGTGAACAGGTAGTGCAGATCCGGCGGCGGGGTCTGCGCCCGGGTCTGCTCGCGGACGAACAGCCACCAGCGGCGGCGCTGCTCGTTCAGCACCGCGCGCCATTCGCCGCCGGAGCCGTTGAAGACAAGGATCTCGTCGCCGTCCTTCATGCGCAGGACGTGCACGAGATAATTCACCTGCCGCGCGTCAAGATCGACGACCGCCTCCGCGGAAAGCTGGTTATGGACAAACAGGCGCGTGGAGGCGAAATCGCGGATCATGCAGCGGATTAAGGCACGACCGGCGGCAGGGGCAAGAGCACAGCCGTTTGCCGTGACGCGCGTCACTCGCCGTTCACGGTGATCTCGAATAGTTCCAGTGTGCCGGCTGGATGAAATATGCCAGTCTCGCCGAGCCACTCGGTTCGAGGGAGGACGACGATGCTGAGGACGATTTCAATTGCGGCGGCCCTGATGGCGGCGGCAACCGCGGCCCAGGCCAACGAGCCGGCCGTGCCGAGCGCCGACTACGGCAAGACAGTCTCCATCGTCGGCGGTTGCCACGACTGCCACACCGCCGACTACGGCGAAAAGAATGGCGTGATCAATCCCGATCTCGCGCTCAAGGGCAACCCGGTCGGCTACCAGGGACCCTGGGGCACGACCTACGCCGTCAACCTCCGCATTCTCGCGGCGACCATGAGCGAGGACGGCTGGGTGCAGTTTCTCCAGACGTTCACGGCGCGGCCGCCGATGCCGTTCTACAACGTGCATGCGCTGGACGAGGTCCAGATGCGCTCCCTGTACCAGTATATCGTCGCGCTTGGCGCACCCGGCGACCCGGCGCCGGACTACGTGCCGCCAGGGCAGAAGCCAAAGTTCCCCTACGCGGTGTT
>DASZQY010000195.1:0-2281 GCA_035549395.1 Bauldia sp. | reverse complement strand
CTTGTAGAACGGCACGTTGGCGTCGCCGTTGATGGTCGAGACCACCGCCGTCTTCTTGCCGGCCGAGCCGAACGCCTTGATCTTCGACACTTCCGTCTGCCAGTCGGAGAAGGAGAACGGCGTGTAGTTGATCATGATGTCCTCAGGCGCGACGCCCTTGGACAGCAGGTAGGCCTCGAGAATCTTGTTGGTCGTGCGCGGATAGACGTAGTCCGTGCCTTCCAGGACCCAGCGCTTCACCGCGCCGCCTTCGTCGCTCATCAGGTAGTCGACGGCGGGAATGGCCTGCTGGTTCGGAGCGGCGCCGGTATAGAAGACGTTGCGCTCGCTTTCCTGGCCTTCGTACTGGACGGGATAGAAGAGGATCGAGTCGAGCTCCTTGAACACCGGGAGCACCGACTTGCGCGAGGCCGAGGTCCAGCAGCCGAAGACGACCGCCACGTGATCCTGGCTGATCAGCTCGCGCGCCTTCTCGGCGAAGGTCGGCCAATCGGACGCCGGATCGACCACCACCGGCTCGAGCTTCTTGCCAAGGAGACCGCCCTTGGCGTTTTGATCGGCGATCAGCATGAGCATGACGTCTTTCAACGTCGTCTCGGAAATCGCCATCGTGCCCGACAACGAGTGAAGGATGCCGACCTTGATGGTGTCGTCGTCGGCGTTGGCCGGCGCTACCAGCGGCCCCGATAGGGTCGCCGCCAACGCGGCCGCGCCGGCTAGCTTCAACAGTGATTTCATTCGAATTCCCCCTGTTTAGCGGACGTCGTGGGAGGACGCCGATGCGTGCATTTCGCAAGGCGTGTGCCAGACCGAGAAACGGGGGAAGCAAACAGCTCCGCACACTTACCGCAGCGCAGTGCCAATTCTTTCGGCAGCGCAGCAAGGCGGCCTGACTACAAAAGCGCCGTGCCCGCGAAATGATCGGCAGATGCGTAAAATCCGTGCGTTTCAGTGACAGTCATCACACGGCAAAGCGGGCCTGCCTTTACCCTGTCACGGCCTCTCCATAGTATCGCGCCACTTTCTCACCTTCGGCAGCCACAAGAGGTCACCAATGCGCGGCCCCCTCGCCCTTATGCGGACTGTCATCGGAGCCGCGGCGCTGGCCGCCGGCATGATTGTCGCCGGACATGCGGGCGCCGCCGACAGTCGGCGGGTGATCGTGACCCAGGGCGCCGACTATTCCGGCTTCGACACGCGCACGGTCAAGAACACCGACCTTCCGGGCTGCCAGTCGGCATGCCTCGCCGACAACACGTGCAAGGCGTTCACCTTCAACACGAAGGCCGGCTGGTGCTTCCTCAAGTCGGACTTCGGCGCACTCGCCTCCTCCGCCAACGCCGTCGCCGGGCGCGTGGTGACGGTCGCGGAGCTCACGCCATCGCTCGAAAAGAAACGGCTCGGCGAACTCTCCTTCCTCGACCAGAGCCTGATCGACGAGGCGCGCACATTCGTCGGCTCGCTCGAGCAACGCTATCCGGCGCCGAACGGGGCGAGCTTCACCACGGTGCGGACCGCGGGCGGCGCGGCTTTCCGGGCCGGCCAGTATGACGAAGCAGCGGCGGATTTCGGACAGGGGCTGGCGTTCGCCCCCGACGATCCGGCAGCGTGGCTGGATTACGCGGTAGCGAGCGCGCGCCGCAGCCCGAGCGACGATTCCGACAAGACGCAGGCCTATGCCGACGTGACGGCGGCCTCGATCAACGCTTACCTGCGCGCCGATGCCGTCGCCGACCGCGCCGAGGCACTGAGCCTGCTGGGCGAGGCGCTGGCCGACCGCGAAATCTGGCTGCCCTCGATCCGCGCCTACCGGGCGAGCCTGGCGCTGAACCAGGTGCAGCGCGTGCAGGACGCTTACGACAAGGTGGTGGCGGAGCACGGATTCCGCGTCACCGACAACACGGTGGAAGCCGACAGCGCGACGCCGCAGATCTGCGTGAAGTTCTCCGACGACCTGCCGGTTTCGCAACCTGGGCTCGCCGATTACGTCAGCGTCGACCCCGGCGACGGTCTCGCGATCGAGCCGCAGCAGCAGCAAATCTGCGTGAACGGCGTGAAGCATGGCCAGCGCTATGCGATCAAGCTGCGCGGCGAGCTGCCGGCGGCAGACGGCGAGACGCTGGGCCACCCGGTCGAGCTCTCGATCTACGTGCGCGACCGCGCGCCCTGGGTGGGCTTTGCCGGCAACGCCTACGTTTTGCCGGCCGGCCCGGGCGCCTCGATCCCGATCGACTCGGTGAACACCGACAAGGTGCGCGCCAAGATCTACCGCATCGGCGAC
>DASZQY010000194.1:0-6455 GCA_035549395.1 Bauldia sp. | reverse complement strand
CGGGCTCGGGAAGTTGATCTTGACGATGCCGAGCGAGTTCTGGTCGCCCGGATCCTGCTTGAACATGTAGTTCACGGCATCGTCGGTCTGCCAGTTGATCTGCTCCGGCTGGATCTCCTGCCCCTTCTTGTCGAAGACGCGGATCTTCCATGTCGCCAGGTACGTGGGATCCTTCTGCATCAGCGGGATCAGGTCTTTCTTGATGATCGACGCCGGCACCGTCCAGTACGGATGGAAGTTGATCTGGGTGATCTTGGAATTAACGATCGGCGACGGCCGGTCGGGCTTGCCGACGACGGCGGTGTGGCGCTGGACGACGACGCCGTTATCGACCGCCTCGACGCTGGCCGCCGGGATGTTGACCATGATGTAGCGCGGCGGCAGCGGCTTCGACAGGAACGCCTTGAGGCGCGTCAGGTTGTTGGCGAGCTGCGTCAGCCTGAGCCCGACCGGAATGTTCATCGCCGCGAAGGTCGATTGCCCGACGATGCCGTCGGGCTGGATGCCGTGCCGCGCCTGGAAGCGCCGCACCGCCGCGTCGACGTAGGAGTCGAATACGTTGGACTGGGTGGCGCCGGCTTCCGGCGGCAGGTCGCCGGTGATCGCGAGACGCTGGCGCAGAATCGCGACCGCCGGGTCCGACATGCCGATCTTGAGCGCCTTGTCGGCCGGGACGGTCGGCCAGCCGCCACGCGCCGCGATTTGCGAATACTGCGCGATCGCCGCTTGCATCGGCGCCAGAATCTCCGGCGACAGGGTCGGGATCGACGTGCGCACGTCGGCTGCGCCGACCGACGCCGCGTCGAAGGCGTCAGACCATTCGGCGCTGCCGTTCTGCAGGACCTCCGTTATCGGATCCTGCGCCGCCGCCAGAGAGGTTGACGCGGCAAGACCGATCAGCGCCGCGGCGAGCAGGCCAAGTGCCCGCGCCGGCCGGACGAGAAATCTGTCGCGAACGAGAATCATCGAAGTGTCGATAGGAGAGCGCAATCTGCCGCAACCTTGTCGTGGGCCCCTGGACGCGGGCTGTCATCGGGATGCATCCGCCATACAACGAGGCAAACAAGGCGGAAGTTGTCCGCTCGCGCCAATGTGAGCGCGGCAGGGCGAAGCACTCCCCTGCCCGGCCAGTATGGCGCTTTCGCGGCGCAGCATAAAGGGGGACGAACAAAAACGCCGAAGCCCGGCGCGATGGCCGGGCTTCGGACGTGGAGGAAAGAGGCCGCTTAAAGACGATAAAGGATCTGGTCGGTCCAGAAGCGCTCGAGACGCTGCAGCGAGCGGTTGAGGTCGTGGAAGTCGGCCGAGGTAATGCCGCCAACCTGATCGATCGAGCGGATATGCCGCTCATAGAGGTTGTTGACGATCTTGGCGACGTCCTGGCCTTTTTCCGTCAGGCTGACGCGGACCGAGCGGCGGTCCATGCGCGAGCGCTGGTGGTGGATGTAGCCCATCTCCACGAGCTTCTTGAGATTGTAGGAGACGTTGGAGCCGAGATAGTAGCCGCGGGTCCGCAGCTCCCCGGCGGTGAGTTCCGAGCCGCCGATGTTGAACAGGAGCAGCGCCTGCACGCTGTTCACGTCCGAGCGCCCGGCGCGGTCGAATTCGTCCTTGATGACGTCGAGGAGGCGACGGTGCAGCCGCTCGACGAGCGTCAACGCCTCCATGTAAAGCGGCTTCAACTCAGCCTGCTGCGGAGCAGGCTGCGCGACAGCCTCAACTGCCCTTTTTGCCATAACCATATTCGCCTCGCTGTTGGCAGGTGTTTCCTGCTCTGTGCGGGCGAAGATAGGCGCTCCGGCTAAAAATGGGCTTAAGGGCCACGCTTAACGAACGACTACCGGACAGTCTGCAATTGCTTGTATTTGCTCGTGTTTCCGGTTTAGTGACGATGTTGGCGCCAGGCAATGATGGTAAGCGCAAGGAAAACGGCCAGCGTCGCGAGGTGAAACGCGACCACGGCGATATCCGGTCCGAACGTGCCGATGAAAATGGTGTGCAGCGCCACCTCGAAGAGCGCCGAATAGATCCACAGCACCTTGCCGCCGGCCACCCTCAGCCACAGTCCGACCGCCGCCACAAGATCCACCACCGCCATGTGGATGGTCACCACGAACCAGGGCGTCGACATCTGTTCGAAGGGCCCACCCGGCCCGGGCGGCAAGGCGCCGAGAATGATCGCCCACTGGCGCAGGCCGAACAGCAGCATCACCACGGACAGGGCTACGACGTATTGATCGAGCACGATATCGGCGCGCGTCCGGGGCGGGGCCTGCGGCGCCATTACGTCCTTGGTGCTCACCCCTGCCCTCGCCCAGCCAGAATCGCCATTGGCGGTCAGCATGACGGACAAATTTGGTCAGGATCAAGGACTTGCGGTCCGCTCTCTGCCGGAGTGGCAGCCCGACTTGGACGCCGCGGGGCGGGTCGCGCTATAAGCGTCAGCGCCACGCCGCCGCGCCCATGCCGCGCCGCCGCAACCAGTAGAAGACCGCCATGACCAGCAAACCGCCCTTTCCCGTCGCCGATCCGCGTTCCGCGCCCGACATGGATGCCATCCTCGGCGGCCGCCGCATGCGCCGCAATCGCCGCACCGGCTGGTCGCGCCGCATGGTGGCCGAAAACGTGCTGACCACCAACGATCTGATCTGGCCGATCTTTCTCGTCGATGGCGACAAGCCGGAGGACGTCCCCTCGATGCCGGGCGTTCAGCGCCTGACGATCTACGAGGCCGTGGAAGCCGCAAAGCGCGCCGTTCAGCTCGGCATCCCGTCGATCGCCCTCTTTCCCTACACCGACCCGCGGCTTCGCGACGAAAGCGGATCGGAGGCCCTGAACCCGAAGAATCTCGTCAACACCGCGACGCGCGCGATCCATCAGGACGTGCCGGACCTCGGCGTCATCGTCGATGTCGCCCTCGATCCTTATACGAGCCACGGCCACGACGGCATCCTCTCCGGCGACGAGATCGAGAACGACGCCAGCGTGCGCCAGCTCGTGCTGCAGGCGCTGATCCAGGCCGAGGCCGGCGCCGACATCGTCGCCCCCTCGGACATGATGGACGGTCGCGTCGGTGCGATCCGCCGCGCGCTCGACGCCAACGGCTTCGGCCACGTCCAGATCATGGCGTACAGCGCCAAGTATGCTTCCGCCTTCTACGGGCCGTTTCGTGATGCCGTCGGCTCGGCCAAAACGCTGGTCGGCGACAAGCGCACCTATCAGATGGACCCGGCCAACACCGACGAGGCGCTGCGCGAGGTCGAACTCGACATAGCCGAGGGCGCCGACATGGTGATGGTCAAGCCGGGCCTGCCCTACCTCGATGTCCTGTGGCGGGTGAAGGAGGCGTTCGCGATGCCGACCTTCGTCTACCAGGTGTCCGGCGAGTACGCGATGATCCGCGGCGCCGCCGATCGGGGCTGGATCGACGGCGACAAGGCAATGATGGAATCGCTGATCGCCTTCAAGCGCGCCGGCGCCGACGGCATCCTGACCTACTTCGCACCGTTCGCGGCGGAGAAGCTGGCCAGGGGCTGACGTCGCGCACATGAGCGCGCCTCCGACTCTTGCCGATATCGAACAGGCCGCCCGGCAGATTGCCGGCGCGGTGATCCGCACCCCATTCCTGCCGGCGCCGCGCCTCTCCAGCCTGACCGGCGCCGAGGTCTGGGTGAAATACGAGAACCTGCAGGCGACCTCCTCGTTCAAGGAGCGCGGCGCGCTGGTGAAGCTGCTGTCGCTCGGCGAGAGCGACCGCCAGCGTGGCGTCATCGCCATGTCCGCCGGCAACCACGCCCAGGCGGTCGCCTATCATGCCCAGCGGCTGGGCATACCGGCGATGATCGTGATGCCCCGGCCGACGCCTTTCGTGAAGGTCGGCGCGACCCGCGCCTTCGGCGCGAAGGTCATCCTTGACGGCGAGACGCTGGCGGATTGCGAGCCGACGGTCGGTCGCATCGTCGCGGACACCGGCGCGATCCTCGTCCACCCCTACGACGATCCGCTCGTCATCCGCGGTCAGGGCACGATCGGGCTCGAGGTTCTCGCCGACAAGCCCGACCTGGACGCGCTCATCGTTCCGGTCGGCGGCGGCGGCCTGATTTCCGGAATCGCGATCGCGGCAAAGGCGTTGCGGCCTGACCTCGAGGTCATCGGCGTCGAGACCGAGCTTTATCCGTCGGTGTGGGGGGCGCTGCGCGGCGAGAAGGCGAAGCTTGGCGGCGAGACGCTGGCCGAGGGCATCGCCGTCAAGAACGTCGGCCGTCTGACCTTGCCCATCATCCGCGAGCTGGTGGACCACGTTGTCCTGGTCGGTGAAGCCGACATCGAGCGCGCCGTGGCGGAGTACGTGCTCCTGCAAAAGACGATGGCCGAGGGCGCCGGTGCCGTCGGGCTCGCCGCCATGATCGCCGATCGGAGCCGGTTCGCCGGGCGCAGGGTCGGCCTGGTGCTGGCGGGCGGCAACATCGATCCGCGGCTCGCCGCTTCGATCATGGTGCGCGAGCTTGCCCGCGAGGATCGCGTCGTCGCCATTCGCGTCTTTATCGACGACCGGCCGGGCGTGCTGGGCAGCATCGCCCGCACCATCGGCAGCGAGGGCGGCAACATCATAGAGGTCTCGCACAAGCGCAACGTGCTGAGCGTCCCGCCGAAGGGCGCCCTGGTCGAGATCACCATGGAGACGTTCGGCAGCGCCCACGCCGCCGCGATCATCAATGCACTGTCGGCGGCGGGCTATCGGGTGGAGCGTCTGGATCCGCCGCCTCCGCTTCCGGCATGAGATCGGCCTCCGTCAGGACGACGAGCGGGGTCTGACGAGCTGGCTCCTGCCCCGCGTCGGCGGGCGGAGCTGCCGCGGCCGGCGGGGCCTTCGGGCGCTGAGCCGCGAGGTCGGGCTTTCGCTCCGGCACCGTCATCAGGCGGCCGCCCGCCTGGGAGCCGTTGAGGGCCGACTGGAGATCGCGCAGGAAGCCGCGCAGCGCCGCGTCTTCCTTGGCGCGCGGCTTGTTCAGCTCGGCTTTCAGGGCGGCTTCGATCTTCGTTCGCTCCGCCTCGCCGGGCTCGACCACGCCGCGCTTGATCACCACGATCGAGGTCATCAGCCGCAGCAGCTTCTTGGTCGGCTCGACCGCAAGGCGCCCGCGCACGAGCACGCGCGTCGCTTCCGCGAGGCTCCGACCGCTCGGACCGGCGGCAAACTCGCGCGAGCGATGGCGGAACATCTCCAGGCACTGGTCGAGCCCGAACGACTGGATCTCCGTGTCGAACGATTCCACCCGCCGGCAGAAAGTCTCCGGCAGCGCGTAGAGCCCGATTTCCTTGGCGGCGACGATCAGCCGCTTCTGCCGTTCGAGGTCGGCGCGCGTCGTCGCGGCGTCCAGGATGCCGCGCTTGATCGACGGCGGCGCGGCGATGGCGCGGGCGATCAGATCGGCGCGCCGCTCGTCGCGCTCGTCGCGTTCGGCGATCTCGTCGACGATGCGGCGCAATTGCCAGACGTGCTGGGCCGCGATCGCCAGCACGAACAACCCGACGACGGCGCCGACACCGCGAACCAGGAAGGAGAACAGCTGCGCCGGCAGCGTGGCCGCGAAGGCGATCGCCGTATCGCCGCCGGTGACCCTGTCCAGCACGGCCAGCAGGTAGCCCGTGGGGAGCGTGCGGAGCGCGACGAGCAGCGCGTCGGTCGCGGCCGACCCGCTCGCCGGCGCTTTCGTGAGGAACGAGGCGGAGTCGCGCGTCGACAGCCACCATGCGATCGCCGCGACATAGGCCACGATCAGGATCAGCGCGAGCGCGACACTGGGCGCACTCGCGACAGCCCGGCCGCTGCGGATGCGCCGGGTGGACTCGACGCCTTCCATGGCGTCGAAGTCGTCGCGCACGACCAGATACGCGGCCCCGATGGAGAAGACGGGGAGCAGCACGCCGAGCACGAGCAGCCAGACGGGATCGGCCGCTGGCGGCAGGACCGGCCAGTGCGCCAGGCTGGCGAACGCGGCCATCGGAATCAGGGAGACGAGTGCCCACCCCGCGAGGCGCCACCCTGCCAGGTCGCCGTCGGCGCGGGTGCCAAGCACGCGGTTGGCTAGCCACCCCACGCCGCGGCTGAGACCGGCCGTCGGGGCGCGCGCAATCCAGGCGGCCGCGTCCAGCGCGTGGCGGAGCGCCGGCGTTCGCGACGCCAGGCCGGCGATCACGGCAGCCGCCAGGGCCAGAGCAAAAAAGACAAGCAATGTCAGCATATTGCGGCCGTCCGGGGCCGACGCCGCCCTCGGCCGCCGTGTGCCCCCTGGCGATATTAGACCGAAGCTGGTGTCACAAGCGACCCGCCAACCCTGACAATGGTCTGCGACCGAGGCGCTTGCGGCAGCGCAGCACAGCCACCATTCTGTAACGGCGCAGGCTTATCCTGCGTGGAGGAAGGGCCGGCCCCCCTTTGACCGAACAGCCAT
>DASZQY010000193.1:0-3327 GCA_035549395.1 Bauldia sp. | reverse complement strand
CAGCGAGCCGCTCGATCTCATCAAGGAAGGCGTGCTCCAGACCTGGCTGCTCGATTCGGCGACGGCGCGCGAGCTTGGCCTGCAGACCAATGGCCGCGCCTCGCGCGGTGGCGGCAACCCGTCGCCCGGCGCCACGAACGTCACGCTCCATCCGGGTGCCGAATCGCCGGAAGAAATGATCCGCGCTATCGGCAGCGGCCTCTACGTCACCGAGCTGATCGGCCACGGCGCCTCGATCGTGACCGGAGATTACAGCCGTGGGGCCGCCGGCTTCGCCATCGAAAACGGCGAGATTGCCTATCCGGTGAGCGAGATCACCATTGCCGGCAATCTGGCCGACATGTTCCGCGAAATGCGCGTCGCCAACGACCTGGCCTATCGCTTTGCCGTCAATGCGCCGACCGTCGCCGTTCCCGGCCTCACGGTCGCCGGTCGCTGAGCCTTTGCCGCAAACTTGCCTGTGGCTGCCATTTTGCATGACACTGCCATCAGTGCGGGCGGTATGAGCGAGGGTTCGGTGAGCGAGACGAAAAGGAAATCGGCGGCGCCCGGTGAGCAGCTTCTCCATCTCGTCTTCGGTGGCGAGCTGGAGAGCGTCGATAACCTTCGCTTCGCCGACCTGTCCGCCCTCGACATCGTCGGCATCTACCCGAACTACGCCGCCGCCCACGCCGCCTGGCAGGCCAAAGCCCACGCCACGGTCGATAACGCGCGCATGCGCTATTTCATCGTCCATCTCCATCGGCTGTTGCAGCCGGATGACCACGGCGTGAAGGCCGGCAGTGGCTGAGCCGGCATGGCGGCGCGCCCTCAAGCGCGCCGGCAATTCGCGTCGCCTGTTGCGGTTTGCCGGCTGGGTTTCCGGCGGCTACATGCGCTTTGTGCGGCTTACCAGCACGTTCGTCATTGAGCCTGCCGACCCGTTCGAGGTGTATGGCAAGGGAGCGTCCTTCATCATCGCCCTTTGGCACGGCCAGCAGCTCATGGTCGTCTATCTGCTCGGGCGCGGCCGGCGCATGCGCGGCCTCGTCTCCCGCAGCAACGACGGCGAGCTCAGCGCCGCATATCTCGGTAGTTTCGGCATGGAGATGGTCCGCGGCTCCGGCGGCCGAGATCGTACGCGCACGGTCGAGAAGGGAGGCGTGCGCGGCTTCATCGCCCTGAAGAAGAGCCTGGACGAAGGCGTGCCGATTGGCATGGTCGCCGATATCCCGAACACCATCCGGCGGCGTTGCGGTCTCGGTATCGTCACGCTTGCGCGCGCGTCAGGGCGCCCGGTCGTTCCCATCGGCTTTGCCACCAGCCGGTGGATCGCGCTCAATACGTGGGATCGCGCCACCATCCACCTGCCGTTCAGCCGCGCCGCCTGTTCCGTCGGTGCGCCGATCACGGTGCCGCGTGACGCAGATGACATGTTGATGGAGCAGAAGAGGCTGGAGATCGAAAACTCGCTGAATGCCGTCACGGACCGCGCCTATGCACTGGTCGGCAAGCAGAGGAACTGGCTGGATTAGGCGGCGCGCGGCAAGTGTGCAGCTTGCGGGGCATGCCTTTTTCGGGCACCAAACGGGGCTAGGCTGGCGTCAGCGGGGCGGGGCGTGGCTGCCGGGACAAGCCGTGGGGTAGGCACGATGGCGCTGGTTGAACGGGCAGGGTGGGCAGGAACGGGACGTGTCCCGCCGCTCTCCTGTCGCCGCCGCTTGGCGGTCTGGCGAGGTTAGGCCGATGGTGCCGACCGACCCGGTCCGTCGCTCGCGCGCGCTGCTGCCGGAGCCGGCGGTCGCGACGCACGAGGATGACGGCGAGCCGCTTCGCGTCGGCCGCCGTGGCAAGGTCGCGTTCGGTGCGCGGCTCAAGCGCGATCTGTTCAGCCTTGAAAGCCCGGCGCGCTTCTTTGCGTTCTGCACGCGCTTCGTTCACGCCACCAACAGCCTCACTTACGAGCCTTGCACCAACGAGCAGCTTTTTGCTCAGCACGCGCCGTTCATTGCCACCTGCTGGCATGGCCAGATGTTCATGCTGCCGATGCTGCGGCCGGCCGACCGTCCGGTTGATGTGCTGGTGTCGCGCAACAGCGAGGCCGATCTCATCGCCCGCGTGCTCACCCATCTCGGCTGCGGCATCATTCGCGGCTCCGGCACCTACGATAAGGCGCGCATGTTCGAGAAGGGCGCCGTCGCCGGCTTCCGGGGCATGAAGACGTCGCTGGAGCAGGGGCATACCGTTGGCGTGACCGCCGATTTTCTGCGCAATGCCCGCCGGAAGGCCAGCCCTGGCATCATCATGCTGGCCCGCGCGTCGGGGCGGCCGATCGTCCCCGTCGCCTTCGCGTCGAGTTTCCGCTACGTGATGAAGTCGTGGGACTCGACTACGATCAGCCTGCCGTTCGGCCGTTCCGCCGCCATCTTTGGGGCGCCGATTACGGTGCCGGCCAACGCGGACGATTCGCTGATGGAAGCCAAGCGGCTCGAGCTGGAGCGCGCCCTCAACACCTGCAGCGAACGAGCCTACACCATCGTGGACCGCATCCATGGGTGAGCGGCTGACGGACGCCGCACTCGTCGCATACCGCGCGGCTGGCGCGCTCGTTCGCCCGTTGGTGCCGCTGGCCCTCGCCGCACGTGCCCGCCGCGGCAAGGAAGACGCTGTCCGCCGGAGCGAGCGTTACGGTCATGCAACGCTGGAGCGTCCGGCAGGGCCGCTGGTCTGGGTTCATGCCGCCAGCGTCGGCGAGACGAATGCCGTGGTCCCGCTGCTGGAGCGTCTGACTCAGGACGGCTTCCGCATCCTTTTCACCTCGACCACGGTCACCTCATCGCGCGTCGCCGCGGCGCGCCTGCCCGCCGGCGCCCTTCATCAATTCGGTCCCGTCGATGTTGTGGCGTATGTCGATCGCTTTCTGGATCACTGGCGCCCCGATCTCGCCATTCTCGTCGAATCGGAGCTGTGGCCGGGGGCGATCAGCCGCCTGCACGCTCGCCGCATCGCTACCGTTGTGGTCAATGCCCGCCTCTCGGCGCGCACGTTCAATGGCTGGAACCGCATCTCGGCGGTGGCACGCGGCCTTTTCGCCCGCATCGCGCTGGTTCTTGCGCAGTCGGAAGAGGATGCAGAGCGTTTCCGCCGGCTGGGCGTGCGCAACGTCCGCGTCGCCGGTAATCTGAAGTCCGATGCTCCTCCGCTTGCCGCCGATCCGGTGGAACTGGCCCGCATCCGCGATGCCGCCGGCCAGCGCCCGGTCTGGGTCGCGGCCAGCACTCACGAGGGGGAAGAGGCCGTCGTCGCCGAGGTCCATCGGCGCTTGCGCGGGCGTTTCCCGGATTTGCT
>DASZQY010000192.1:0-10298 GCA_035549395.1 Bauldia sp. | reverse complement strand
AACACCGGAGAAGTCGCGGTGCCTGACCCGCGCCTGGAGAAGCTGGCAGCCATCGTCCACCCGCAGCAGATCGTGCCGACGCGCATCTCGTTCGTGGACATCGCCGGGCTGGTGCGCGGAGCTTCCAAGGGCGAAGGGCTGGGCAACCAGTTCCTCGCCAACATCCGCGAGGTCGACGCCAACCTGCACGTGCTGCGCTGCTTCGACGGCAGTGACGTGACGCATGTCGAAGGGCGCGTCGATCCGGTCGCCGACGCCGAGACCGTGAACACCGAGCTGATGCTCGCCGACCTCGCCAGCCTCGAGCGGCGCGTCTCGCCGCTCCGCAAGCGGGCGCAGAGCGGCGACAAGGAGGCCAAGGCCGAGGTGGCGCTGATGGACGCGGCGATCGCCCTGCTCTCGGCCGGCAAACCGGCGCGGCTGGTGGAGGTGCCAAAGGGCGAGGAGGCGATGTTCCAGGGGCTGAACCTGCTCACCGCCAAGCCTGTGCTCTACGTCGCCAACGTCGACGAGGCGTCGGCCGCGACGGGCAACGCGCACTCGGCCGCCGTCGAGAAGCTGGCGAAGGCGGAAGGCGCGGGCTTCGTCGTCATCTCGGCGGCTATCGAGGCCGAGATCGCGCAACTGCCCGATGCCGAGCAGAAGGAATTTCTCGCGACCATCGGGCTCGCGGAGCCGGGGCTCGACCGGCTGATCCGCGCCGGCTACGAGCTGCTCGGCCTCATCACCTACTTCACTGCCGGACCGAAGGAAGTGCGCGCCTGGACGATCCACAAGGGCGATCGCGCTCCACAGGCGGCGGGCGTCATCCATACCGACTTCGAGAAGGGTTTCATCCGCGCCCAGACGATCGCCTACGACGACTACGTCAGCCTCGGCGGCGAACAGGCGGCCAAGGAAGCCGGCAAGGCGCGGGACGAAGGCAAGGACTACGTCGTCCAGGACGGCGACGTGATGCTGTTCAAGTTCAACGTCTGACGGCTACTGGTCGCCGTCGCTGTCGGCGGGCTGCGGCAGCAGGCTGTCGATGTGCCCCCCAAGCGCCAGGAAAGTGAAGGCGGCGAAGCGATTCTGCCAGTCCTGATCGGCCCGGCATGACGTGGCAAGATCGGCGACCTTGTCCGGCGGCGCCCGGTGCCAGAGCGCATTGGCCTCCGCATTGCCGAGCGCGGCACTGATCTCGTCCCGCGGCAGCCCCGCCCCGACCAGCCTGCCGCCGATCTTGACGATCATCGCGTCCCAATCATGCACCATGGCCGGCATGGCGTAGGGGTAGACCACGGCGATGCATTCGAGCAGCCGCGCCTGATGCGGCAGCTCGTCGGCGATCAGTGACCTGATCTGGCGCCACGCCTCGCCCGGGACCGGCTGCGCGACCACGGCCAGATCCATGGCACCGACCGCATAGCCGAACGCCTTGCGCCAGCCCTCGTGGTCGGCCGTGCCGAAGCCAAGGGCATCGGGATCGGCACAGGGCACGGCGACTGCCGGCGCGGCGAGGCGCCTGTCGGCGCCGGTCACGAAATCGGCCGGGAAGCCATTGGCCCACAGCGTCGCAACGAAGCTGGCCCGCGCGCTCTGCCACTCCTGTTCGTTGCGCGCCCTTGAACCGGGTTCGGCACACGACAGCGCGCCGTTGTGGCCCGCGACCATGGAATCGACGAAGACATCGAGCGCCGGAACCATGACGGTGGGCGCCACGGGATCGGCAACGGCCGGCAAGAACGAAAGAAAAAAGGCCGCCCCGGCAAGGGCGGCCTAACATGAGCGAAGCGCGCAAGGGCGAGCCTTATTGCGCCGGCGGACCGGACCAGGCCGGCAGCGCGTCGATCTTCTCCTGCCGGCGTTCATCCGGCGACTTCTTGTAATCGGACAGGAAAGGCGCCGACTCGAAGGAGCCGTATTCGGGATTGGGCAGGAAGATCCAGTCGTGGCCGATGTGGGCGATGTTCTTCTGCAGCGACGCCGCGCGATCGGCTTCCGAACCACCGAAATCGTCCGAGAAATCGCCCCAGTTGTCGCCGAGCAGCAGGAGCACGCGATAATTCTGGCCGACGAAATCGCGCCGCGTGCCCTTCTTCGACGTCCAGTCCTTCTGCTCGTTGTTCATCAGGAAGGTGTCGACATCGCCGCCCATCGGGAAGCCCAGCGCCTCGGCATTGGCGCGCGTATCGGCCTCCTGGGTGGCGTCACGGTTGGTAACGTAGAAAATCTTGACGCCCTTGGAGTCGGCATACTTCAGAAAATCGACGGCACCTGGAACGGCCTTGGCCTGGCGCGCCTTGGTCCAGGCGTCATAATCCTTGCCGGAATAATCCTTGCTCGCCTTCACCGTCCACGACTCGTAGCCGCTGTTGTCGAACAGCGTCTCATCGAGGTCGGCGATGATCGCCACCGGCTTGCTGGCCGCGTCGGTCTGGCCGGTCGCGCTCCACGAGGTATCGGCCAGCGCCTGGTCGAGCCGTATCTGCGCGAGCTGGAACGCCTCCATGTTCACCGACTTGGCCTCGACCGAGTTCGACAGCCAGAGCGTGGCGTTGAGCTCGTCGTTCTGCGGCACCGGGTCGGCCGCCCATGCGGCAAGCGGCGCGGCAACGGCGCCCACCACAACCGCGGCCATTAGCATCGATCGTTTCATCAGCCTCTCCCTGTCTGCACCCTCAGGCCGGCGATGATAGCAAACGCGGACGACGGTTGGGTGAACAAACCGGAGGCAGATGCTGAGCCGGCTTACTGCGGCCTGCGATGCGATCGATCAGGGAGTCGGCGGTTCCGGCGCGGGGTCGAGCCGCGCCTGATCCTCCCAGCGGCGGAAATCAGGATCGGCCAGGACGGCTTCCATGTAGGCGGCGCCGGTCGCGCCGAGCTTCACGCCATAGGTGCGGAAGCGCGTCACCACCGGGGCATACATGGCATCGGCCACCGTCCAGTGGCCGAACAGGAACGGGCCACCGCCGCCCCTGCCCCAGGTCTCGCGGCAATCGCGCCAGATCTTCTCGATGCGCTCGATGTCGGCATGGGCCTGCGGATTGTTGGGATTGGGATGCCGCTCGAGCAAGGCCATGGACAGATACTCGCGCAGCGGCCGGAAGCCGGAATGCATCTCCGCCGAGATCGAACGGGCGTAGGCGCGGGCCGCCGGATCTGCCGGCCACAGGCGCGCCGCCGGAAACAACTCGGCCAGGTATTCGCCGATGGCGATCGAATCCCACACCCTGATTTCGCGGCCGTCGCGCCGGTGGACCAGCAGCGGCACCTTGCCGGTCGGCGAAAGCTGGCTCAGCCGCTGCTTGCCGTCGACGGTGCGGTAACGGAGCAGCGTCTCCTCGAAGGGAGCCCCGGTCTTCACCAAGGGCAACCAGCCGCGCATCGACCACGACGAGACCGTGCGGTAGCCGATGTAGATGTGGAAGTCGGCCATGGTTCAATGTCCTTCAAAGGAAACGAGCGTATGGACGTCGACATCGCGGCGGGCGATGCGGGCAGCGCCGCCGAGATCGGGAAGATCGATGACGAAGGCGGCAGCGACGATCTTGCCGCCCGAGCGGCGAATGAGCTGGATCGCCGCCTCGGCCGTACCGCCGGTGGCGATGAGATCGTCGACCAGCAGAACACGGGCGCCGTCGTGAATGGCGTCGGCGTGAATCTCGATCGTGTCGACGCCATACTCCAGGCTGTATTCCTGGCCGATCGTGCGGCCGGGAAGCTTGCCCTGCTTGCGGATCGGAATGAAGCCGCGGCCGAGGGTGTGGGCGACGGCCCCGCCAAGGATGAAGCCGCGTGCCTCAATGCCGGCGACGAAATCAATCCGCTCGGTGATGAAAGGCAATACAAGCCCGTCGACCGCGGCCCGCAGGCCGGCGGGATCGGCGATCAGCGTGGTGATGTCGCGGAACAGGATTCCCGGTTTCGGATAATCCGGGATCGTCCGGATAAGCGCCTTGATGTCGACCCCTGCCGCCATGCCCCGCGTGCCCATATTGCCGGCGCCGCCACGCGCTATTCCTAGCGTGGCGCGGGTTCCGCCGCCACTGCGCGCCAACGCGTTTTTCCTGGCCGGCGTGTGAACTTGAATCTTGAGGCGGCTCAGCAAGCCCGCTAACAGAAGGGACAGATGCGGCGCTCATGACTACGGGGACTGATCATGAACCGCCACCTACGAGCCGGCGTCGCCGCGCTCGCCTTCCTGGGGCTCGTTGCACAACCAATGGCCGCCAACGCCATCGTTCCATATTGCCCGCCGGCGTCATCGGGCTATGACGCGGGCCCGATCCCGATGCTGCTGGTCACCGGCTTCTTCCTGTGTGCCGGCGTCGAGCTCGGCCGCCAGGACGCTCAGGCGAACGGCAAGAGCGTGAGCGGCAGGGACCGCGTGCACGCCCTCCTCGGCTGCCTGCTGCCTTTCCCGCACAAGCACCACCACACCTGACAGCGGCTGGCCCGACGGCTTCCGACGACGAAAAATCAGCCGCGCCTGCCAGGCAGGCGCGGCTGATTTGATTCAGAAGGCGGCAGACGGCGTCAGTGCGCTACGTTCGACCAGACGCGCCGCTTGGTGGCATACATGAGCCCGGCGAAGACGATCAGGAAAACGAACGCCTCGAAGCCGATACGCTTGCGATCGTTCAGGTGCGGCTCCGCCGTCCACATCAGGAACGACGCGACGTCCCTGGCGTACTGATCGACCGTCTGCGGCGTGCCATCGCTGTATTGCACCTGATCGTCGTGCAGCGGCGGAGGCATGTGCAGCGAGATGCCGTTCATGAAGTAAGGGTTGTAATACGTGCCCTGAGGCACCGTCACGCCCGCCGGCGGATCCTGGAAGCCGGTAAGCAGGGCGTGGATGTAGTCCGGCCCGCCTTCCTGGTACTGCGTGAAGAAATCGATGATCGACCAGAAGACGCCGCGCTTGACCGCGCGGGCCTTGGCCATCAGCGACAGATCCGGCGGGGCGGCCCCGCCGTTGGCGGCTGCGGCGGCCTGCGTATTCGGGAACGGGCTCGGGAAGTGATCCGACGGAATGCCGGGCCGCTGGAACATCTGGCCGGTGTCATCGGGGCCGTCGGTGATCTGGAACGTGGCCGCCAGCGCCTTCACCTGATCCTCGGTGAATTCCGGCCCACCCGGATCGGAGAGGTTGCGGAACGCCATGTACTTCATGGAATGGCAGTTCGAGCAGACTTCCTTGTAGATCTGGTAGCCGCGCTGGAGCTGCGCCTTGTCGAACTTGCCAAACGGGCCGGCGAACGACCACGACAACAGCGGTGGCTTGTCGATCGGAAACTCGGCCGGCTGGGCAACCTGAGGCGCCGACGCCGCCGGCGCGGCGGTGGTGGTCTGTTCGGTCGTTGGTGCCGGAGCGGGAGCCGACTGCGCAGCGGGAGCCGGAGTCGATCCGCCGGCCGGCGGAGCGTCCTGTGCGAAGGCGGGCAGCGCCGAGAGCGCAACGGCGGCGAAGAGAGATGCAGCAGCCTTCATGGGATCAGGCTTTCGCGCCGGACTTGGCAAGGACGGATTCGGTGATGCTCGCCGGCAGCGGCCGGGGCTTTTCCAGCAGCCCTACGACCGGCAGCACGATGAGGAGGTGCGCAAAGTAGTAGAAAGTGAGGATGCGCGCGGCGATGACGTAGCCGCCTTCCGGCGGCTGCGAGCCGAGATAGCCGAGACCGATGCCGGTGGCGACGAAGATCCAGAAGAACTGGCGATAGATCGGGCGGAAGGTCGCCGAGCGCACCCGCGAGGTATCGAGCCACGGCAGGAAGACGAGCAACCCGATGGCGCCGGCCAGCGCGATGACACCGAGCAGCTTGTTCGGGATGGCGCGCAGGATCGCGTAGAAGGGCAGCAGATACCACTCGGGCACGATGTCGGCCGGGGTCTGGAGCGGATTGGCGGCGACGTAGTTGTCCGGCTCGCCGAGGTAGTTCGGCACGTAAAACACGAGCCAGGCGAACAGGATGAGGAAGACGCTGAGGCCGAAGAAATCCTTGATCGTGTAGTAGGGATGGAAGGGCACCGTGTCCTGGCTGCTCTTCACATCGACGCCCGCCGGATTGCCGTTGCCGGGAACGTGCAGCGCCCAGATATGCAGCACGACGACGCCGGCGATCATGAACGGCAGCAGGTAGTGAAGCGAATAGAAGCGGTTCAGCGTCGGGTTGTCGACGGCGAAGCCACCGATAAGCCAGGTGTGGATAGGATCGCCAACCAGCGGAATCGCCGAGAACAGGTTGGTGATGACCGTGGCCCCCCAGAACGACATCTGGCCCCACGGCAGCACGTAGCCGAAGAAGGCAGTGGCGATCATCAGCAGGAAGATGATGACGCCGAGGATCCAGAGAATCTCGCGCGGCGCCTTGTAAGAGCCGTAGTACATGCCGCGCAGGATGTGGATGTAGACCGCGAAGAAGAACAGCGAGGCGCCGTTCGAGTGCAGATAGCGGATCAGCCAACCGTAGTTGACGTCACGCATGATGTACTCGACCGAGCTCATGGCGAGATCGCCGCTCGGAATGTAGTGCATGGCCAGGATGATGCCGGTCGCCATCTGGGCCGCCAGCATGAAGACGAGAATGGCGCCGAAATTCCACCAGTAGTTCAGGTTACGCGGTGTCGGGAAGACGATGAACGACGAGTGGACGAGGCCGAGGATCGGCAGCCGCGCCTCAAACCACTTCGCGGCCCCGCTCTTCGGCGTGTAGGTGGAATGTTCCGCCATCTAGTCTCTTCGCCCCGTCAGCCGATCTTGAGCTTGGTTGCCGTCTCGAACGCGTAGACCGGAATCTCCATGTTCTGCGGCGCCGGGCCATGCCGGACGCGGCCGGCGGCATCGTATTGCGAACCGTGGCACGGGCAGAACCAGCCGTTGTAGTCGCCCTGCTGACCGAGCGGCACGCACCCGAGGTGCGTGCAGATCTGGACCATGACGAACCATTCCTCGGTACCCTTGGTCGTGCCCGAGGCCGAGACGGCGGAGCGATTCTCGTCGGTCGCCGGCGCGCTGGCGGCGAGGTTGTCATTGCGCGCCACCGGGTCGATCAGCTCGTTCAGGGGCACGGCCTTGGCGCTCGCGATCTCATCGGCGGTGCGGCGGCGGATGACGACCGGCTTGCCGCGCCACTTGACGATCAGGCTCTGGCCGACCTGGATCGAGGAAATATCGACCTCGACACTGGCCAGCGCCAAGGCCGCCTTATCGGGATTCATCTGGTCGATCAGCGGCCAGGCGATGAGCGCGGCGCCGACAACACCGACACCACCGGTCGCGATATAGAGGAAGTCGCGGCGTGTGGGTTCCGGATGGTCGCCGGGAAGGTCCGGTTCCATGGTGTCAGTCGTCGCCAAGTGAGCTCCTTAAGCCCCGAATCCAGCGACGGAAAACCCCCGCCGGGTCGCGAATTGTTTAGCGACCCGGCTTAGGACTTGTCCAGAGTAGCCGGGCCATATGCGCACATTGTCGCGGTTTTCCCTGAAGTCTGCGGTTTTGACGCGATAGGCGGTCATCATCCGCGGCGCTTGCTGGGGACCGCCGGTCATCCGTGGGCCGAATCCCGTGCCTTACTCGGCCGCCTGTGTCTCCACGTAGGGCGACGGATCGCTCAGCGGCACGTCCTTCCGCTCGCTGTCGAGGAAGCCGCCGGACTGGCGGTTCCAGAGCGAGGCGTAGAGGCCGCCCTGACGGACCAGGTCGGCGTGCTTGCCCATCTCGACAATCTGGCCGTGATCGAGCACCACCAGGCGGTCCATGGCGGCAATCGTCGAGAGGCGGTGGGCGATGGCGATCACCGTTTTGCCGGTCATCAGGCGGTAGAAGCTCTCCTGAATCGCGGCCTCGACTTCCGAATCCAGCGCCGAGGTCGCCTCGTCGAGCACGAGAATGGGCGCATCCTTGAGCAGCACGCGGGCGATGGCGACGCGCTGGCGCTGGCCGCCGGACAGCTTGGCGCCGCGCTCGCCGACGTGGGCGTCGAATCCCGTACGCCCCCAGTGATCGGACAGACCGGGAACAAACGCCTCGGCCTGAGCCTGACGGAGGGCCTCCATCATGGCGGCGTCGCCCGCCTCCGGCTTGCCGTAAAGGACGTTGTCGCGGATCGAGCGGTGAAGCAGCGAGGTATCCTGGGTAATGAGGCCGATCTGGGAGCGCAGCGAATCCTGCGAGACATTGGCGATATTCTGCCCGTCGATGAGGATGCGGCCGCTCTCCACGTCGTAGAAGCGCAGCAGCAGGTTGGCGATGGTCGACTTGCCGGCCCCGGAGCGGCCGACCAGCCCGACCTTTTCGCCCGGCGCGATGGTGAGCGACAGGTTTTCGATGATGCCGCTCTTCTTGCCGTAGTGGAACGTGACGTTCTCGAAGCGGATCTCGCCCTTGTCGACCTTGAGCTCGCCGGCGTTCGGCCGGTCGATCAGCTCCTGCGGGCGGGCAATGGTCTCCATGCCCTCCTGAACGGCGCCGACGTTGTCGAAGATGCCGATCGAGGTCCACATGATCCAACCCGACATGGTGGCGATGCGGAAAGCGAGGCCGGCCGCGATGGTGAGCGCGCCGAGCGTCATGGCGCCGTGCGCCCACAGCGCCACTCCGAGCGCCGCCTCCCCGCCGATGAGCAGGCCGTTCATGATGACCACCGTCGACGACATACCGGTGATCATGCGGGTCGAGCGCTGGAACTTCTTCTGGTGGTCGTTGACGGCGTCGAGCGCGTAGTCGTCCTCGCGGGTAGTGTGCGCGAAAAGCTTCACGGTCTGGATGTTGGTGTAGCTGTCGACGATGCGGCCGGTGAGCAGCGAGCGCGCCTCCGAAACGATGACCGAACGCTCGCGGATGCGCGGCACGAAGTAATAGAGGACGAAAACGAAGCACGCGATCCAGATGGCGAGCGGCACCATCAGCCACGCGTCGATCTGCCCGAACAGCACCAGCGAGCTGATCGAGTAGATGGTCACGAACCACAGGGCGTCGCACACCTGCACGACGGATTCACGCAGCGCCGGCCCGGTCTGGATGATCTTCGAGGCGATGCGGCCGGCGAAGTCGTTGGTGAAGAAGCCCACGGTCTGGCGCAGCACGTAGCGGTGCGTCTGCCAGCGCACGAGGTTGGTGAACGACGGCGCCAGCGACTGCTGCACGAGCAGATCGTGCAGGATGTTGAAGACCGGGCGCGCGATGACGACGACGAACGCCATCCAGGCGAACGTCCAGCCGTAGTCGCGCAGCATGTTGGCCGGTGTCGTGTGGCCGAGCACGTCGACCAGCTCGCCGGTGTAGCGGAAGATCGACACCTCGATCAGTGAGACGAACAGGCCGACCGCCATCAAGGCGACCAGCACCGGCCACACCTGTTTGGTGTAGTGCCAGTAGAAGCGATAGAGCGACGGCGGCGGCATCGACGGATCGTGCGGCCGGAAGGGATCGATACGGTTTTCGAAGAAGCGGAAGATCATGACATTAGGCGCCCCGGAGCGCCGGGCGATTAGATACCGATTGGGGCGGTTTTGGGAGGCCGCCCGGAGAAGAATGACGGGCACCTGTCCCGCCACAAACACGACCGTCACCCCGGCGAAAGCCGGGGTCCATGTTGCCGCCGCACCGCCCCTTGCCGACGATGGATTCCGGCTTTCGCCGGAATGACGGCGGCGAGGATTTGGCGCTGGTAACGCCTTACATTCGTTCCTACTCCGCTGCCTGGGCGATGGCCTCCGGATCGAGGAAGCCGCCGGACTGGCGGGCCCACAGCGCGGCGTAAAGGCCGCCCTGCGCGAGCAATTCGGAATGGGTGCCGGTCTCGACGATGCGGCCCTTGTCGAGCACGACGAGGCGGTCCATGGCCGCGATCGTCGACAGGCGATGCGCGATGGCGATGACGGTCTTGCCGGCCATCAGGCGGTAGAGCGTCTCCTGGATCGCCGCCTCGACCTCGGAGTCAAGCGCCGAGGTCGCCTCGTCGAGGACAAGGATCGGCGCGTCCTTGAGGAAGATGCGCGCAATCGCCACCCGCTGCCGCTGGCCGCCGGAAAGCTTGATGCCGCGCTCGCCGACGTGGGCGTCGTAGCCGGTGCGGCCCTTGGGGTCGACCAGCTCCGCGATGAACTCATCGGCATGGGCAAGTTTCGCCGCGGCAATGATCTCCTCATCGCTGGCGCCGGGCTTGCCGTACTCGATGTTCTCGCGCACCGAGCGATGGAGGAGCGAGGAATCCTGCGTGACCATGCCGATCTGGCGGCGGAGGGATTCCTGCGTGACGGTCGCGATATCCTGACCGTCGATACGGATGTGGCCGCCCTCGAGGTCGTAA
>DASZQY010000191.1:0-4539 GCA_035549395.1 Bauldia sp. | reverse complement strand
TAGACGCGATTGACGGAGTTGCCGGCGAGCGCTTCGCGCAGCGTCTTGATGATCGGGATGCCGCCCGCGGCCGCGGCCTCGAAATTGAGGCTGACGCCCCTCTCCTCCGCCGCCCGCGCCAGCGCCACGCCATGCTCGGCGAGCAGCGCCTTGTTCGCGGTGACGACATGCTTGCCGGCTTCGATCGCGGCGCGCACGGAGGCATGGGCCACGCCATCGGCGCCGCCGATCAGCTCAACGAACACGTCGTTACCCTTGTCGCGCGCGAGCGCCACCGGATCGTCGAACCACGCGAAGGCGGAGATATCGACACCGCGGTCGCGGCGCCGGTCGCGGCCCGACACGCCGGCAACGGCGATCGGCCGGCCGGACCGGACGGCAAGGTCATTGCCGTGGCGGGCGAGCAGACGCACCAGCGACGAGCCGACGTTGCCGAGGCCGGCGACACCGAGACGAAGCGGCGCGTTCATCGAAACTCTCCGGACACAACGGGAAGCACGGACGAACCTCCGTACCCGGGGAGCTATTGGCCCCGTTTATGAAAAACGGATTACCGCGCTGCCGAAATCGGCACCACGTTGTGCAGCGTCTTGTCCGCGGAATCAAGGAAGCGGCGGATGTTGCGGGCGGCCTGGCGGATGCGCTGCTCGTTCTCGACCAGCGCGATGCGCACGTAGCCGTCGCCGTGCTCGCCGAAGCCGATGCCCGGCGCCACCGCCACATCGGCCTTCTCGATCAGCAGCTTGGAAAATTCCAGCGAGCCGAGACTGCGGAACTTCTCCGGCACCGGCGCCCACGCGAACATCGAGGCCTTCGGCGCCGGGATCGGCCAGCCGGCGCGCGTGAAGGAATCCACCATCGCGTCGCGCCGCCGCTTGTAGGTCTCGCGCATCTCGTCGATGCACTCCTGCGGACCGTTCAGGGCCGCCGTCGCCGCGACCTGGATCGGCGTGAACGCGCCATAGTCGAGATACGACTTCACCCGCGCCAGCGCGGCGATCAGGCGCTCGTTGCCGACCGCGAAGCCCATGCGCCAGCCGGCCATGGAGAACGTCTTGGACATCGACGTGAACTCGACGGCGATGTCGATGGCGCCCGGCACCTGCAGGATCGAGGGCGGCGGATTGCCGTCGAAATAGACCTCGGCATATGCGAGGTCGGAGAGCACGATGAGATCGTTGCGGCGCGCGAACGAGATGAGGTCGCGATAGAAATCGAGATCGGCGACTTCCGCCGTCGGGTTCGACGGGTAGCAGACGACGACCGCAAGCGGCTTCGGCGTCGAGTGGATCACGGCGCGTTCGAGCGCGTGGAAATAGTCGGTGCCGGCGCTGGCCGGCAACGAGCGGATAACGCCGCCGGCCATGAGGAAGCCGAAAGCGTGGATCGGATAGCTTGGGTTCGGACAGAGCACGACGTCGCCCGGCGCGGTGATCGCATGGGCGATGTTGGCGAAGCCCTCCTTCGAGCCGATGGTGGCGATCACCTGCGTGTTGGGATCGACCTTCACGCCGAAGCGGCGGGCGTAGTACGCAGCCTGTGCCCGGCGCAGGCCGTTGATGCCGCGCGAGGCGGAATAACCGTGCGTGTCCTCGCGGCGGGCGGTCTCGGCGAGCTTCTCGACGATGTGTTTCGGCGTCGGCAGGTCGGGGTTGCCCATGCCGAGGTCGATGATGTCGGCGCCGGCAGCGCGCGCCGATGCCTTGAGCCGATTGACCTGCTCGAAGACATAAGGCGGCAAGCGCCGCACGCTGTAAAACTCGCTCATCGTCCCGATCCTGCTGATCTGTCCTGTTGGCTTCCTGTTGCCGCACGCCGGCGGCGCGTTCCCATATCACAAACGTGGTGGCATCTCGCTGAAATTGCAGCCCGGCTTGCCCTCGCCTCCTAGCACTCGCCCTGCAGCATCTTCTTGCGCAGTTCGTCTGCCGAAAGGTTATCGCAGGCGGCCTGGGCCTTGGCCCGCTCGGCATTGAGTTCCGCACCCTGCTTCTTGGCCAGGGCCTCGAGCTCGGCGATCACCCGCTCCTTTTCCTCGGGCGACAGCAGGGCGTCGCCGCTGGATGCCGGTGGGCTGGCGGCGACCGGCGGCGGCAATGATGCCGGAGGCACGCTGGCGGTCACCGCCGGGGCGGGCGCGACAGCGGACGCCGGGACGGTCTGGACGTAGGTCGCCTCGATGGGCATTGGCGCGCCCGTCGATTGCGCTGCAGCATTTTCGGTGAGCTCATTGCCGAAGGGGGCGACCGCGCATCCGGCCACGCCAAGGCAAAGCCCGGCGGCGAGGAGAAGCGCCAACCCCTTGGCACCGCGACCTTTCTTCAGGGATTCCATCAAGCCGTGAGCCTCAAGGGAGTTGGTGACCAAAGGATTACAGGAGCGTTGGGAATTCCGTGAGGCAGACCTTAACTACCTGCGTATTATGTCGAAATCACGGGCGGCGCCGCCGCCCAGCATAACTGCGTACCCCGTAACCGCGTACCCGTAACCCGCGTAGTCATGGCGAACGATTCTTCTCCTTCTCCAGTGTACGGCATTCGCGACCCCGAAGCGTTCGCGCGCAATCTCTCGCGCGCCCTGCAGGAGGGTGGCAAGGCGCTCGCCGCATATCTCGAGCCGCGCGCCAAGGGGGCGCTGCCGGCTGCCGATTACGGCGAGATGACCGAAATCGTGCGGACGCTGAGCAAGGTCGCCGAGTACTGGCTCTCCGATCCGTTCCGCCTGTTCGAAGCGCAGGGCCGCCTCTATTCCGCGTACGCCGGCGTCTGGGCGTCGTCGCTCCAGCGCATGATGGGACAGGCGGCGAAGCCGTTCGCTACCCCCGACCCAAATGACAAGCGCTTCTCCGATCCCGACTGGTCGGCCAATCCGCTCTTCGATTTTCTGAAGCAGTTCTATCTGGTGACCGCGCGCTGGGCGACGTCGCTGGTCGACGATGCCGGCAATCTCGATCCGCACACGCGGCAGAAGGCCGCCTTCTACATCCGGCAGCTGGTCAACGCGCTGTCGCCGGCCAACTTCGGCGTCACCAACCCGGAAGTGCTGCGCGAGACTCTGAGCGAGAACGGCGCCAATCTCGTGCGCGGCATGGAAATGCTGGCCGAGGACATCAAGGCCGGCGGTGGCGAGCTGCGCATCCGTCAGGTCGATGCCTCGGCCTTCCATCTCGGCGAGAACATCGCCAACACGCCGGGCAAGGTCGTGCACCAGAACGACCTGTGCCAGCTCATCCAGTACGCGCCGACCACGGCCCGCGTGCTCAAACGGCCGCTGCTCATCGTGCCGCCATGGATCAACAAGTTCTACATCCTCGATCTCAACCCGGAGAAATCGTTCATCCGCTGGGCGGTCGAACAAGGGCACAGCGTGTTCGTGATCTCGTGGGTGAACCCCGACGAACGCCAGGCGAAGAAGAGCTTCGCGAGCTACATGCGCCAGGGGATTCTCGAATCCCTGGACGTCATCGAGAAACGCACGAAGGCGCATGAGGTGAACGCCATCGGCTATTGCGTCGGCGGCACGTTGCTTTCGGCGACCCTGGCGTGGATGGCTGCCAAACGCGACAAGCGCATCGCCTCCGCGACGCTGTTCGCCTCGCAGGTGGATTTCACCTACGCCGGCGACCTCAAGGTGTTCGTCGACGAGGAGCAGCTGTCCTCGCTCGAGAAGAACATGAGCGTGCGCGGCTACCTGGAAGGCAGCAACATGGCCGCGACCTTCAACATGCTGCGCTCGAACGACCTGATCTGGCCCTACGTCATCTCCAACTATTTCAAGGGCCGCGAGCCGCCGCCGTTCGACCTGCTCTACTGGAACTCGGACACCACGCGCCTGCCGCTGGCCAACCACGCCTTCTATCTGCGCTCCTGCTATCTCGACAACGAGCTGGCCAAGGGGAGCATGGTGCTGGACGGCGTGAAGATCGACCTCGGGAAGGTGAAGGTGCCGATCTACAATCTCGCCACGCGCGAGGATCACATCGCGCCGGCGCGGTCGGTCTATTTCGGCTCGTCCTTCTTCGGCGGCAAGGTGACCTACGTGCTGTCCGGCTCCGGCCACATCGCCGGCGTGATCAACCCGCCGGCGCGCAAGAAGTACCAGTTCTGGACCGGCGCGGCGCCCAAGGGCGACGACCTCGCGGCCTGGCAGGCGAAGGCGAAGGAACATCCCGGCTCGTGGTGGCCGCACTGGCAGGCGTGGATCGAGAAGCTCGACGCGACACGCACCAAGGCGCGGCCGGTCGGTCGCGGCAGCGAGCCGGCGCCGGGCAGCTATGTGCGGGTGAAGGCGTAGCGGCGGCTAGGGGGTGGACTCATAAGCTCTGAGCCAAAGCCTTGTTGATGCGATGAGGACGGCGGCGAGGAAGTTTCGGGCGAGCTTGTCGAAGCGGGTTGCGACGCGACGGAAGTGTTTGAGTTTGCAGAAGAAGCGCTCGATGAGGTTGCGCTGTCGATAGATGGCGGGATCAACGGAGCGGCGGACGATGCGGCGCGAGCAACTGGGTATGTTGGGCTTGGCGCCGGAGCCGGCGATAAGGTC
>DASZQY010000190.1:0-4226 GCA_035549395.1 Bauldia sp. | reverse complement strand
GCGATTGAGTTCAACGAAGTCGGAGCAGGTCCCCACTGTTGCATCGGGAGAGCTTCCGAAGACGGCAGGCAATTGGTTGAGCCATTCGAGAGGCGTGACGGAGCCGTTGGCCGGGAGGAGCGCGACACGGGTGGCGCTTATGGCCAATTCCGCTTCGATGGCCCGAAGCATGCCAGTGAGGTCGGCGAGGGGTGCCGGAACGATGCAGGCCAATTCCAACGGCGCGTTGATGCTGTCCGCAATCTGCTTGCAGCGGCGAATATCCGAGATGGCTTCTCGCTTGTCACTCAAATCGATCTCGCCCCGCAGATGGGCGGGTCGGATCGACCGGAGCAATGCCGCTTCATCTGCCGTTGGCATGTGCCGGTCGGCATCGATGGAAAGGCCGGTCGACGGGAGACGCTGTCCGAGCGGTTCGCCAACGGTCACGACAATGACGGCTGTGGCTGCCGCCGCAGCCGTCGCCGATCGCGGCGCAGTCCAACCGAAGCTGAGCGCTTGGCGCAAGCGGTCTCCACGCTGGAGACGCAATGGCAGCGGGACGGAGAGCGGCGTGGAGAATGTCTTGAAGGAGCCGTCACCCCAGTTCCTCTGATCCTCCATTTCGAAGAGATCGCCGGTAAACGCGAAGGTCGTAGCCAAACCGTCAGACCAGCGAAGGGAGAGCTGATTGAACGCGGCAATCAGCGGTGTCTCAAGGCCGTCGACGATCTCCACAGGCGCAACGAGGCGCGGTGCGGTGAGGCTACGCCTATCACCGTCGCGTGCGGCCACGATCGAAGACGCCACGGCGAGGTTAGTCGGATGCAGGACGATGAGACCGATGCGAAAGAATGTGCACTTCGCCCGCGCCTCGCCTTCCATCGCAAATTCGAGTGAGCCTCGTGCGTCGCCACTAACGCGTCCCGACCAGGCGAAGTCGATCTCTTTCGAAACGTGATGGGCGTTGAACGTGACGGCAAAGCCCGCTCCGGTCTCCTCTACCGCAACATCGGACGTAGCGGGCGCGATCGTGCCCCAGTTGGTGTCGCGCACGCGCACACAGAGTCGGCGCATTACTTCGATGCCGTCGACGCGCACATCGAGAAGGTCGAGCCCGGAAAGCGTCGCGCTGAGGCTGCCCGCCATCAGCCGTCGTTCGTCAGAGGGCGAGCCGCGACCGATCACCGTCAGCCAGTCTGTCGATGTCCCTGTTGCGCCGGACACTTGGCTGAGCTCCGCCGATCAGCTTGCATTCAGAGGCCGCCGGGCCGCAGCCAGGCTCGCCACGACAAGGATCAATGCCGAGACGATCAACGTCGCGAACGCGCCCCTGAAGTCGTGGGCAGCATCGCGAATGGCCCCCAACACGGCCGGCGCCGCTCCACCGACGGCGTATCCGAAGGCGAGTGTGACGCCGGCAATGGAAGCTGTCTCCTTGGCGTCCCGTCCTGCATCCACCGTCATCGCCATGATCAAAGGAAACAGCGCCCCACACGCCAGCCCGGCGAACACGACCCAGATCCATAGCGCGGCATTGAAGAAGGCGATGCCGGTGAGCGCAACGGCAAGCAGGCTTGCGGCAATGCACAGGGCTGTCTGCCGCGAGAGTCTTTCGCCGAGCAATCCAACAGCAAGCGAGCCAGGCACGGTAAGGACGTTGAGCGCCCCGACCAGCCAGCTAGCCTGAAGCTCGCTCCAACCCCATTCGATCGACGCACTGAGCAGCCAGGTATTGAGGCCGAAGAAGCAGATGGCTTGCAGGCCGAAAATCGCTCCGAGGTAATAGGCCCAGGGCAACCGCCAGGCGCTGCTGCTGGTGTCGGAGGCCTTCGCGGTCGTCGCCGCGGTGCTCGCGCTCAGCGCAAGCCAGACGGCGAGCGAGACAAAGCTGGCGACGCCGAAGACCAGAGACGGCCCGCGCCAGGTGCCGGCGAGACTGGCGAGCGGGATGGCGATGGTGGCTGCGATGCTGGCACCGCCGTTGGTGCCGAGCGAGTAGATGCCGGTGGACCTTCCGGTCGCCGCCGCGAGATGTTGGCGCACGATGGCAGGAAGCAGGGCTCCCGCCAAACCGGCCCCGACGCCGATGATGAAGGTCAGGACGTACAGTTCGAACGGGCTCACAACAGCGGAACGCAGCGTGCCGCCAATGGCAACCAGCGCGATCGCCACGGCGAGCGAACTTCGCGCACCGAGAAACGCATATAGCCGGCCCGCGGGAAGGGCGAACAGCCCCATGCAAAACACTGGAATCGCCGTCAGCAATCCGCCTTCAGCATAGCTCAGTCCAAACTCCGCGCGCATCTGTGGCAGCAGCGCGGCGGCCAATATCAGTGGCGGCCGCAGGGAAAGCCCGGCGGCGAACAGCGCAAAGACCAGGCGACCCTGTCGGTTGGGGGAGGGGCTCACCGCATTGTTCGCGGCAAGATCATCCGCCTGGTGCATTTTCGATATTCGGGCGCGGCGCCAGGGCGCCTCCCTGGCCGAGGTAGGCGCGGAGGCGATCGACGTATTCCGCGACCCCGTCCTCGAGCTTCGTGTAGCGCGGCGACCAGCCAAGCTGGCGACGGGCGTTCTCGATGGAGATTTGGCCGCGGAACGGGAGTTCCGCGCGGTCGACCTCGGTCAACGCTTCTCCGATTTCCACGGAAGCACCCTTAACGAGATTGCGCACGATGCGTCCAACGTCGCTGCATGTGCGCAGCGACTCTCCGGTAGCGGCGAAGAACACGCGATCGGCTTCGTCAGGTCCCTCCAGCACTGCCACTGCCAGACTCGCCAGGTCAGAGACATGTACGTAGTCCCGCGGCATGCTGCCGCCGGTCGCCAGCCGCACCGGCTGCCCGACTACCGCCGGCTCCACGATCTGCTTCATGTAATTCGGCGCCATCCAGCTCATGCCGAAACCATACAGCGCCGAAGGGCGAATGATGCGGGTGTCCAGATTGAAGGACTGCTGATAGGCGAACGCGAACGCTTCGGACGCAACTTTGGCGGCGCCATAGGAACCGAGAGGACCTGTCCTCGCCATGATGGTCGGATGGTCGGCGTCGATCGGCTCGTAGTGCTTCTTGCCGATCGCGGCAATCGTCGAAAACATCACGACGCGGCCGACGCCATGCAGTCGCGCGGCTTCGAACATGTTGAGCGTGCCACCGACGTTGACCTTGTAGGCGACCATCGGATTGCGGTCGAGGAAGCCGATGTCCATGATCGCGCCGAGATGGGCGATGGCGCGCGGCCGGTACTTCATCACCACTTCGAGCACGCGCGGAAAGTTGTCGATCGAGCCACTTTCCATGGCCACCTTATCCATCGCATCCCCAACGACGAACCGGGTTTCAGGACGGAAGTTGCCAATGTCGTAGACGACGACGCGATAGCCGCGGTCTACCAAAGCGCGAACGACGTACGCGCCGGCGAATCCAGCGCCGCCTGTTACCAAAACCGTGTCACCGCGCTGCATTCCAGTCTCCACCTGCCATATTTCTATACCTATCATATAATCGTAACATCATCTTGCATTACCGAACAAGCCGATGATAAGCGTTGCCGAGCGAGCACGGGCAAGTGTCCCAAGCGGCTAATGAGGTATGCGCGAATGAAAGTCGTAGTGGTCGGTGCCGGCGCAATGGGAAGCATCTACGCGGCAATGTTTCACGAAGGCGGCCATCAGGTGTCGTTCGTTGAGGCCAACCCTGCGACAGCCAAGGCAATCAATGCAGCGGGTGCCGTCATCACCGACGCGGAGGGGAAGGACACCGCCTATCCGCTGAAGGCCGCGAGCAAGCCGTCCAAGGATGATGGTATCGCCGACCTCGTTCTCTTCCAGGTCAAAGGTTTCGCGACGGCTGCTGCGGCTGAAACGATGCGTCCGGCGGTCGACGGTCACACGATAATCGTCACCTTGCAAAACGGCCTCGGCAACGAGGACGTACTTCGGCAGGCATTCCCGGGCAACCCGCTTGTTATCGGCGTGTCGCTGCACAGCGCGGCTATGACCGGACCGGGGCGATATCACCACACTGGAGTTCGATCCACTTCGATCGGACCGTCTGCGGCCAGCGCGCGGCAGGCCGTCGCCACCGTCGCGGCAGCACTGCGAGGTTCCAGGTACGAAGTCCACGAAATGAATGAAGGCGAGATTCGAAGGGAGATTTTCTCGAAGTGGGTGCTGAACTGCGGCTCCTTGCCGACAGCCGCTCTTACCGGCCTCGCGACGACCGCGATATCGACCAACGAGA
>DASZQY010000189.1:0-2631 GCA_035549395.1 Bauldia sp. | reverse complement strand
GCTTCGCCGAGGGCGATCGGCAGCGCGCCGGTGGCGAGCGGATCGAGGGTGCCGGCATGGCCGGCCTTGGCGGCGCCGAACAGCCGCTTCACCGAGGCAACCGCCTGGGTGGAGGTTTCGCCGGCAGCCTTGTCGAGGCAGATCCAACCGGAGACTTCGCGCCCCTTGCGCTTCCGGTTTGCCATCAGTGGCGCGGCGTGTCCTTCGCCGGCGCATCGTTGGAATTGGCGGCCTCCGGCGCCGAGCCAGCGCCATGGCCATTCACGCTCTTGCCGTTCACGTCCTTGCCGTTGACGTCGTGGCCATTCAGATCGCGCGCCACGTCGGGCGAGCGGAGCATGGCGTCGATGCGCGCGCCTTCGTCGAACGAGGTATCGACACGGAAGCGCAGGTCAGGCGCGCTGCGCAGGTTGACCCGGCGGGCGACTTCGCCGCGCAGGTAATTCTTGTTGCGATCGAAAGCAGCGACGACCTCTTCGGAATTCCTGCCGCCGAGCGGCATGACATAGACCGTGGCACACTTGAGGTCAGGCGCGACGCGTACCTCGGGCACGGTCACGACGTTGGCTTCGAGCACCGGATCATGGACATCGCCACGCTGAAGGATTTCGGCCAGCGCGTGACGGATGACTTCGCCGACACGGAGCTGGCGCTGCGACGGAGCGCGGGGAGCTTTTTGCGTTTTCATGGGTCCTGTAACTCGGAAAGGCGCCCGTTGTTCGTCAGAGCGAGCGCGCGATTTCCTCGACACGATAACATTCGATGACATCGCCGACGCGCATGTCCTCGTACTTCTCAAAGGCCATGCCACATTCCTGGCCGGCGGGCACCTCGCGGACTTCGTCCTTGAAGCGCTTCAGCGTAGCCAGCTTGCCTTCGTGGATGACCACGTTGTCGCGGATCAAACGCACGTTGGCGCCACGCTGAACCACACCGTCGGTGACGCGACAGCCGGCGATCTTGCCGACCTTCGAAATATTGAAGATCTCGAGAATTTCGGCGTTGCCGAGCATCGTCTCGCGCCGCTCGGGCGAGAGCATGCCGGACATCGCCGCCTTCACGTCATCGACGAGGTTGTAGATGATATTGTACTGGCGGATTTCGACGCCATCGCGCTCGGCCATGGCCCGTGCCTGCGCATTGGCGCGCACGTTGAAGGCGATGATCGCAGCGTGGGACGTGGCCGCCAGGGTGACATCGGATTCGGTGATGCCGCCAACACCGGAGTGGATGATGCGCGCGGCGACTTCCGAGGTGTTGAGCGCGGTGAGCGCCTGACTGATCGCCTCGACCGAGCCCTGCACATCGGCCTTGATGACGAGCGGGAACACCTTCTGCCCGCTCGCAGCAAGCTGCGTCATCATCTGCTCGAGCGAGGAGCGGGGAACGCCGTTGCCGGCCAGCGCCTTCTCGCGCTTCTGGCGGACGCGATATTCGGTGATCTCGCGGGCGCGCGACTCCGACTCGACGACGGCGAGGCGGTCGCCCGCCTCCGGCGCCTCGGCGAAGCCCAGCACCTCGACCGGCGTCGAAGGTCCCGCCGACTTCAGCTGGGCGCCACGATCGCTGACCAGCGCGCGGACGCGGCCGGAAGCGGCACCGGCGACGACGATGTCGCCAACGTTGAGCGTGCCCTGCTGCACGAGGACAGTGGCGACCGCGCCGCGACCCTTGTCGAGACGCGCTTCGATGACCGTACCCTCGGCCGGACGATGGGGATTGGCCCTGAGCTCGAGCACTTCGCTCTGCAACAGGACGGTCTCGAGCAGCCTGTCGAGATTGGTGCCCTTGGTGGCGGAGACCTCGACATCGAGCACCTCGCCGCCCATCGATTCCACGAACACCTCGTGCTGCAGCAGCTCGGTGCGCACGCGGTTGGGATCGGCGTCGCTCTTGTCGATCTTGTTGATGGCAACGATGATCGGCACCCGCGCCGCCTTGGCGTGATTGATCGCCTCGATCATCTGCGGCATGACGCCGTCGTCGGCGGCCACCACCAGAATGACGATGTCGGTGACGGAAGCGCCGCGGGCGCGCATCGCGGTGAACGCGGCGTGGCCGGGCGTGTCGATGAAGGTGATCTTGTGGCCGTTCACCTCGACCTGATAGGCGCCAATGTGCTGCGTGATGCCACCGGCCTCGCCGGCAACGACATTGGCGTGGCGGATGGCATCGAGCAGCGACGTCTTGCCATGGTCGACATGGCCCATGACGGTGACGACCGGCGGGCGCGGCTCAAGGTTAGCCTCGTCGTCGCTGCCGGCCTTGGCGAACAGGCCCTCGACGACATCCGACTCGGCGACGCGGCGCACCGTGTGGCCCATGTCCTCGGCAATAATCTGGGCGGTATCGGGCTCGAGATAATCGGAAGCCTGGACCATCTGGCCCTGCTTCATCAGATGCTTGATGACGTCGACGGCGCGCTCCGACATGCGATTGGCGAGCTCGGCGACGGTGATGCGCTCGGGGATGACGACCTCGCGCATGACCTTCTCGCGGCCGCCGCCGTCACTGCGCGCTTTCTCACGCTCGCGGCGGCGACGGATGGAGGCCAGCGAGCGGGCGCGCTCCTCGTCGTTCAGCGCGTTGCCGAGCGTGAGCTTGCCGCGGCGGCGATCGTCGCCGACGGCG
>DASZQY010000188.1:0-3481 GCA_035549395.1 Bauldia sp. | reverse complement strand
GATCATCGACAGCCATATCCATCTCGCCGACCCCGACCGCCTGAGCTACCCGTGGATGGCCGGCGCGCCGCAGTTGCGCCGGCATGTGGTGCCTGCCGATCTCAAGGCGGCCGCGGCACCCGTGACGGTCGAATCGCTGGTGTTCGTCGAGGTTGACGTCGCCGACGGCCAGCAGGTCGCCGAGGCGCGATGGGTGGACGGCATGGCGGCGTCGGCCAAGCCGGGCGAGCCGCGAGTGGCGGCCGTCGTCGCCTCCCTGCCGCTGGAGCGCGGCACGGCAATAAGCAGCGACCTCAATCAGCTTCTGGCCCTGAAGTCGCTGCGCAGCATCCGCCGGCTGATCCAGAACCAGCCCGACCCCGACTTCTGCATCAGGCCGGATTTCATCGCCGGACTGAAGCTGCTCGCGGCACACGACATCGCCTTCGACATCTGCGTCTTCCACCATCATCTGCCCAACGTGATCCGCATGGTGGACGCCTGCCCGGAGGTGCGCTTCGTGCTCGACCACATCGGCAAGCCGGCGATCCGGGAGGGGCTGATGGAGCCGTGGCGGAGCGACATGACGGCTCTGGCGAAGCGGCAGAACGTCTGGTGCAAGATCTCCGGCGTGGCGACGGAGGCGGACCACAAGAGATGGACGCCGGAACAACTGCGGCCCTACATCCGGCACGCCATCGACGCCTTCGGATTCGACCGGGTGATGTTCGGCGGGGACTGGCACGTGGCGGAGCTTGCCATTGCCTATCCGCGCTGGATCGAGGTGCTGGATCACGTGGTGGCGGACGCCGCGGCTGACGAGAAGCGCAGGCTCTACCGCGACAATGCCGCGCGCTTTTACCGCTTCGCCGCCTGATGCGGCCGGAGACACTCCGCCGCCAGGGCTACAGCGTTGCGGCCCTGCGCGAGCTGGCGCGGCGGACACTGCCGACGGCGGTGTTCGATTTCGGCGACGGCGCCGCCGAGGACGAGCGAACGTTGCGCCGCAACGAAGCGGCCTTCGGCGAGATCGAGTTGCTGCCGCGGCCGCTTGACGGCGCCGGGCTACGCGACCTCTCGCTGACGCTGTTCGGCCGCAAACTGAGCCTCCCCGTGCTGATCGGGCCGACCGGCCTGTCGGGCCTGTTCTGGCCGCAAGGCGAAATCTGCGCGGCCCGGGCCGCCGCCGCCGCCGGAACCGCGTTCGTGCTCAGCCACGGATCGGTATGCACCCTGGAGGAGCTGGCAGCCGCGGGCACGAGCCCACGCTGGATGCAGGTGTTCATCTATCGCGATCGCGGCTTCACCCGCGAGCTCGCGGAGCGCGCCGCGGCGGCCGGATACGATGCGCTGGTGCTGACCATCGACAACCAGCTGACCGGCAATCGCGAACGCGACATCCGCCATGGCTTCACGATCCCGCCGCGGCTCGGTCCGGCGCAACTTGCACGCATGGCGATGAAGCCGGGCTGGGCGTGGCGCATGCGCGATCAGCGCCGCCGCATCACTTTCGCCAACTATCGCCGGCCCGGCATCGATGAGGACATGGCCACGATCGCCAGCCGCCTGGCCTCGCTGCTCGACCCTTCGATGTCGTGGCAGGACGTCGACGAGCTGCGCCGCATCTGGAAAGGTCCGCTGCTTCTCAAGGGCGTGCTGCATCCGGCGGAGGCGAAGGCGGCGGCGGATCATGGCGTCGACGGCGTGATCGTCTCCAATCACGGCGGCCGCCAGCTCGATGGCACGCCGGCCGCGATCGAGGCGCTGCCGGGCGTCGTCGACGCCGTTGCAGGCCGCATGCCGATTCTTGTCGACGGCGGCGTGCGGCGCGGCGTCGACGTCGTGAAGGCGCTCGCGCTTGGCGCCCGCGCCTGCCTGATCGCGCGGCCGCAACTCTGGGGACTGGCGGTGGCGGGCGAGGCCGGCGTCGCCCATGTGCTGGAAATTTACCGGCGCGAGATCGACCGCGCCATGGGGCTGCTGGGAGCGACCCGGCTGTCCGACCTCGGCCGGGATTTCGTCTTCCGCCGGCCGGGCCGCTAGTCGATCTCGTTGAAGCGGCCGGCGTCGATCAGCGCCTGGACGAAGTCGGGCACGGCGAGGCCGTCGCGCACCTTGCGGTCCAGCGCGGCCTCCGCCGCCCGCACCGATGCGATCCGCGCGAGCGTGGCGGCAATGCGTGCCTGCGGGACGATGACAACGCCATCGGCGTCGCCCACGATGATGTCGCCGGAGGCGACCGCTACGCCGCCGACGACGACCGGCAGGCCAACGCTGCCCGGCCCGACGCGGCTCGGCGAGTTCGGCGAGATGCCAGCGGCGTAGCAGGGCAGGCCGACGCTCTCGATGCCGGCGACGTCGCGCACGGCACCGTCCGTGACGAAGCCGGCGATACCGCGATTCTTCATCATGCCGAGCAGCAGGTCGCCGGTAACGGCATTGCCGAGGAAGCCGTGGCGGGCGGCAACGACGACATCGCCGGGCATCGCCGCCGTGATCGTCCCGAACAGGGCGAGGTTGTCGGCAGGCCCCGGATCACAGGTGAGGGCGACGCCGCACAGCGACCGCGCGGCGCCGACCGGCTTGACGTGGTGCGCAAGCGCACCGCCACCGCCCAGCGCATCGACCACGAAGCCGGTCGGGAGGCCGGCGAAAGCGGCGACATCGGCGGCCGCCGGCCGCTGAAAGCGGCGCCGGATCGTGAGCAGCGGCGGGTCTTCGATCATGCGCGGGTCCGAGCGGACGAATAGTCCGATACTACTGGAGAACGACGACCGGCGTGCCGACATCGACGCGCTGGTAGAGCGCGAGAATATCCGCGTTGTACATGCGGATGCAGCCGTAGGAGACGAAACCGCCGATCGAGTTCGGACGGTTGGTGCCGTGGATGGCGTACTCGCCGCCGGTGAGCACCATCGCCGCGGCTCCCATGGGGTTCGACGGCACGCCGCCGGCGATGTAATCAGGGAGCCAGGGATTGTCGTGCTTCACCTCGGCTGGCGGCTCCCAGGCCGGCTTGATGAACTTGGCGACGATGCGGGCTGCGCCGGACCACTGCTTGCCCTGCTTGCCGACGCCGACCGGAAAGCGCAGCGCCTGACCGTTACCGAGGACGAGATAGAGCCGCCGCTCGGGCGTGTTCACGATGATAGTGCCGGCGGCGTAGCCGGGTGTGGCGAAGGGCACGATCTTGCCGGAGGCGTGCGCGGCAAACGCGGCAAGCGGCAGCAACGCGGCGGCGAGGGCGAGGATACGCAAGCGGCGAAACATGCTACGACCGTAGCCGACGGCGCGGCCGGCGTCTCTTGCGCGGCGCGAAGACGGTAAAGAAACGGCGCGGCGTGACCTGGCGGCCGGAGGCACTATCTAGGACGGCAATGAGTGTAGCCGAGAGTGACATTGGCGAAGCCGCGGAGCCATTCTGGCGCCGCCTGACGCTGGCCGAGATGAGCAATGCCCAGTGGGAGTCGCTCTGCGACGGCTGCGGGCGCTGTTGCCTGAA
>DASZQY010000187.1:0-6535 GCA_035549395.1 Bauldia sp. | reverse complement strand
TCGGTGCACAAGGTGTTCGGCGAGATCGGCATCTCGAACTGCTTCATCTGGTCGCTCGACAACCGCACCTTCTATTTCGCCGACACCCTGGACAAGCGCGTGTACCGCTACGACTACGATCACCGCAGCGGAGCGGTGTCCAACCGCCGACCCTTCGTCGAGTTCACCGGCAATGGCGGCCCCGACGGCGGAACGATTGACGAGGAGGGCTTCCTCTGGATCACGCACTTCGACGGATGGCGCGTCATTCGCGTCGCGCCCGATGGGCGTATCGACCGTGAGATCAGGCTGCCGACGTCGCGCCCGACCAGCGCCATGTTCGGCGGTCCGCAGCTCGATACGCTCTACGTCACGACGGCGATCTGGGACTCGACGCCCGAGCAGCTGAAAAGCCAGAAGAACGCCGGCGGCCTTTTCGCGCTTGATGTCGGCGTTCGTGGGGTGCCCGAGCCGCGCTTCGCCGGCTAGGCTTCCGCCCCTACTTTACATCTGTCACCGCCGTCCAGCGGCGATCATCGTGCGACCGTGCCATGGCGTGCACCGTGCGCTCGATCTCGACGCCGCGGTCGAAATCGATGACGACTCCAGGCTTGCCGGTGATGCGGTTGATGAGCTGACGGCACTCGATCGTCTTCAGGTCGTTGAAACCGAGGCCGTGGCCGGGGGCCGGAATGAACCGCCCATAGGGCTCATGCACCGGCGCGGTGAGAATGTTGCGGAAGCCTTGCTCGGTGGGCGCGCCGTCGATGGTGAATAGCTGCACCTCGTTCATGCGTTCCTGGTCGTAAGCGATCGTGCCCCGGCCGCCAAAAATCTGGATCGCGATACGGCCTTTGCGCCCCCAGGCCGATCGGTTCACCGCGAGTATGCCGCTGATATCGCCATCCATCTCGAACAGCGTCGAGGCAATGTCATAAGTCTCGACGGCGCGGCGGCCGCCGTGGAGGAGCGGCCGGTCGAAGTAGGGCTTTGCCTGTTGAGTTATGACGCGCGCCGGGAGTCCGACTAGGGTGGAGAGCAGCGAGAGCGGGTGGACGGCGAAGTCGTCGAGGGCGCCATAGCCCGACGTCGACTCGTTCTTCCAGAAGAAGAGACCCTCCGGGTCGGCCATGAAATCCTCGTCCATCTCGATACGGACGTGGTTGACCTTGCCGATCGCTCCGGCGTCGAGCAGGGCCCGCATGTGGCGGATCGCCGGGTTCTGGATGTAGTTGTAGCCGAGGATCGCGACCCTTCCGGCGCGGCGAGCGGCATCGCGCATGCGAATGGCGTCGGAAAGCGCCGGCGCCATCGGCTTCTCACACCAGACATGCTTGCCGGCCTCGAGGGCGGCAATCGCCATTTCGGGGTGGAAGGCGTTCGGCGCGGTGATCGAGACGACATCGACCTCGGGGTCGGCAAGCAACGCCCGCCAGTCGCCGCTCGCGCGGGCGAAGCCGAATTCGGCTGCCCGTTTGCCGGCTAAGTCGGCCGAGACATCAGCCAAATGAGCGAGGCGGGGCCGTGGTCCATCGCCGAAAACCGGCTTCACGGAATTCCAGGCCAGAGCGTGACACTTGCCCATGAAGCCGCTGCCGATCAACCCAATGCCCAAGGTTTCCGTAACGGTTTCCATGGTTAGCGCTTCCCCCGAAACGGCATGCTCTTGTCGCAATGGAACGTTCGTTCCATCATGGCACCACGTCGAGGGCGCCGCCAGTGCCCTACGCGCATGGTTGAGGCGAGATCGTATGAACGAGCGGATTGACGTGGCTCCCAGCGCGCCGCGCGACTTCGACAGCCTCAGGGCGATCGTCGGGCGCGAGCTGCCGTCGCTGCCCAAGCGCCTGTCGCAGGTCGGCAAGTACGCGCTCGAACATCCGGACGAGATCGCTTTCGGCACTGCCGCCAGCATCGCAGCCGCAGCGCACGTCCAGCCGTCGACGCTCGTCCGCTTTGCCCATCAGTTCGGTTACGAGGGGTTCTCCGATCTGCAGCTCGTCTTCCGCGAACGCCTGCGCGACCGGCCATCGCCGTATGCCGAACGTCTGCGCACGATCCGCGAACGGCGCCATGGCGCGCGCCCGGAAATCGAGATCCTCGATGGCTTTCTCGGCGCCGCTTCGCGTTCGATCGACAAGCTGGCCGAGGGCATCAATCCGACGCGCTTTCGCCGCTCGGTCGAGATCCTGGCGCGTGCCGACACGATCTATCTCATCGCGCGCCGCCGCTCCTTTCCCCTCACCAGCTACATGGCCTACGGTTTCAGCAAGCTCGGCGTGCGCACCCACCTGGTGAACTCTCCGACAGCCATCGATCCCGAGATTGCGGCCATGGCGAGTGCCAGGGATGCCGCGATCGCGATCAGCTTCACGACCTATTCGGCGGAGACGGTGTCGCTGGCCAAGACCATCGCGCAGGCCGGCGTGCCGCTTGTGGCGATTACCGATTCCAGCTTCAGCCCGCTCACCGAGGTGGCCACCGAGTGGCTTGAAGTTGCGGAAGCGGACCACGCGGGGTTCCGTTCGCTTTCTGCTTCCATGGCGCTGTGCATGGCGCTCACAGTGGCAGTGGCCAGCGCACGGGAATAGTCGGTAGAATGAATGTTCCATCTTGACGCTCGGACGTAACTGGTATTTCGTTTCCGGCAACAAGAAGCGTCATCTGTCGGCGGATTTCCGCCGATTTCGCAGGAGCGCCGAAGAGGGATGGAAAGCCGGGCTGCGACGGTGCCGCTCCTCGATCTGATTACGATCGGCCGCTGCTCGGTCGATTTGTACGGCCAGCAAATCGGTACGCGCCTGGAAGACGTGGGCAGCTTCGCCAAGTCGGTCGGCGGCTGCCCGGCGAACATCGCCATCGGGTCGGCGCGGCTTGGCCTGAAATCGGCGCTGATCACACGCGTCGGCGACGAGCAACTGGGTTATTTCGTCCGCGAGCAGCTCACGCGCGAAGGGGTCTCGACGGCCGGCGTGGTCACCGACCCGCGGCGGCTGACGGCGCTCGTTCTGCTGTCCGTCGAAAGCGACAAGAGCTTCCCGCTTATCTTCTACCGTGACAACTGCGCCGACATGGCGCTGGACGAGAACGACATCGACCCGGCGTTCATAGCCTCGGCAAAGGCGGTGCTCGTCACCGGCACTCATTTCTCCAAACCCAACGTTGCCGCGGCGCAGCGCAAGGCCATGCGGATCGCGCACGATAATGGCCGCAAGGTCGTGTTCGACATCGATTACCGGCCGAACCTCTGGGGACTTGCGGGCCATGCCGCCGGCGACTCGCGCTACATCGCTTCCGCGGAAGTCTCGGCACACCTCAGGCCGGTGCTGGCCGAGTGCGACCTCATCGTCGGAACGGAAGAAGAAGTGCTGATCGCTTCCGGCGAGAGCGACCTGCTCTCCGCCCTGAAGACGATCCGCGCCAACAGCCAGGCGGTGATCGTGCTGAAGCGCGGCCCGATGGGATGTATCGTATACGATGGCCCGATCACCGGTATCGAGAACGGCGTCGTCGGCCGTGGCTTCCCGATCGAGGTCTACAACGTCCTGGGCGCGGGCGATGCCTTCATGTCAGGGTTCCTGCGCGGCTGGCTGAGGGGCGAGCCGCACGCCACCTCTGCCACGTGGGCGAATGCCTGCGGCGCGATCACGGTCTCACGGCTCATGTGTTCGCCGGAGAATGCCACCTTCGAGGAGCTGCAGTACTTCCTCAAGAACGGCAGCCCGTATCTGGCGCTGCGCAAAGACCCGGCGCTGAACCATATCCACTGGGCCACGACACGGCGCGGCGACTATCCGGTGATGATGGCGCTGGCTATCGATCATCGCGCGCCATTGGAAAATCTCGCAGCCGACGCCGGCGCCAACGACGACCGCGTCGGCGCGTTCAAGAGTCTGGCGGTCGAGGCGGCGGCGCGGGTTGCCGAAGGGCGGCCCGGCTTCGGCGTGCTCATCGACGACAAGCACGGTCGCGAGGCGATCTTCGCGGCGGCCAGGCATCGCCTGTGGGTCGCCAAGCCGGTCGAGGAGCCCGGCTCGCGGCCGCTGCGCTTCGAATTCTCGCAGGACATCGGGTCGCGGCTGGTCGAATGGCCGGTCGATCACACGATCAAGTGCCTCTGCTTCTATCATCCCGACGACCCGCCGGCGCTGAAGCAGGAGCAGGGCGACAAGCTCCGCGCCCTCTACGACGCGGCGCGCAAGATCGGGCGCGAGCTGCTCGTCGAGATCATCGCCGGCAAGAACGGCCCGCTCCACGACGACACCGTCGCACGCGCGCTCGCCGAGGTGTACGCGCTCGGCATCAAGCCTGACTGGTGGAAACTGGAACCGCAGTCTTCACGGGCGGCATGGACCGCCATCGATGAGGTGATCCGCACGAACGACCCATGGTGCCGCGGGGTCGTCCTGCTCGGCCTCGACGCTCCTGCGGCTGTTCTGGAAGCCGCGTTCGCGGCGGCGAAACCGGTGCCAAGCGTGAAGGGCTTCGCCGTCGGGCGGACGATCTTTGCAGATGCCGCCAAAGCATGGTTCGCTCGCCGGATAAGCGACGAGCAGGCGATCGACGACATGACCGCGCGCTTCGCCGCGCTGACCGACGCCTGGACGAAGCTCGGCCAACCACAAGTCGCCTGAAGCGCGAGCGGGGGCGGGAGGAGAACATGACGAAGACGGTCCGCCTCACGATGGCGCAAGCGGTTGCGTCCTACCTGGCGCAGCAGATGACCGAGATCGACGGGCGCAGGCTGCCGGTCTTCGGCGGCGTATGGGCGATCTTCGGCCATGGCAACGTCGCCGGGCTGGGCGAGGCGCTCTATCAGGTTCGCGATCGCCTTCCGACCTTCCGCGGCCAGAACGAGCAGACCATGGCGCATGCGGCGATCGCCTATGCCAAGGCAAGCTTCCGCCGCCGGATGATGGCGTGCACGACCTCGATCGGCCCGGGCGCGACCAACATGGTGACCGCGGCCGCGCTCGCTCATGTCAATCGCCTGCCGCTGCTGCTTCTCCCTGGCGATGTGTTCGCCAACCGGGCGCCCGATCCGGTTCTCCAGCAGGTAGAGGATTTCGGCGACGGCACCGTCTCCGCCAACGACTGCTTCCGGCCGGTGTCACGCTATTTCGATCGCATCACGCGACCGGAGCAGATCATCCACGCCCTGGAGCGCGCGATGCAGGTGCTGACCGATCCGGCGGCGTGCGGCCCGGTGACGCTGGCGCTTTGTCAGGACGTGCAGGCCGAGGCCTTCGATTATCCCGCGGCATTCTTTGAGGAGCGGCTGTGGCTGCCGCGCCGGCCGGAACCGGACAAGCGCGAGCTTGCTGCGGCGATCGCTGCCCTCAAGTCTGCCGAACGCCCGGTGATTATCGCGGGCGGCGGGGTGCTGTATTCGGAAGCCACCGAGACTCTGCGCGCCTTCGCCGAAGCGCACGACATTCCCGTCATGGAAACGCAGGCCGGCAAGTCGTCGCTGCCACATACCCATCCGCTGAGCATGGGGGCCATCGGTGTCACCGGCACGTCGGCCGCCAATGCGCTGGCGGCGGATGCGGATGTCGTTCTGGCGGTTGGCACGCGTTTGCAGGATTTCACGACCGGCTCATGGGCGCTGTTCCGCGATAGCCGTGCGCGGCTCGTCACGCTCAATGTCCAGGCCTATGACGCCGGCAAGCACGGGGCACTGGCCCTGGTCGCGGATGCGAAGGTGGGGCTTGGGGCACTCGGGCGCGGGCTCGGCACGATGAAGGCGCCCGCGCCATGGATCCAGAAGGCCAGGGCGGCAAAGGCCGCCTGGCTCAAGGACGCGGCCGCGGTGACTGCGCCCAGCAACGCCGTCCCATCCGATGCCCAGGTGATCGGCGCCGTACAGCGCACCGCCGGCGACAACGCTATCGTCGTCTGCGCGGCCGGCGGGCTGCCGGGCGAACTGCACAAGCTGTGGCAACCGACTTTCCCCGGCAGCTATCACCTGGAATACGGCTATTCGTGCATGGGCTACGAGATCGCCGGCGGCCTCGGCGTGAAGCTGGCGCGGCCCGATGCCGACGTCATCGTCGTGGTCGGCGATGGATCGTACCTGATGGCAAATTCGGAGATCGCCAGCGCCGCCATGCTGGGCGCCAAGATCACGGTGGTCGTGCTCGACAACGGGGGGTTCGGCTGCATCAACCGGCTGCAGATGGCGACCGGCGGCGCGAACTTCAACAATCTGCTTCGCGATACCAAGCACGAAATGCTTCCGGAAATAGACTTCGCCGCACACGCCGCCGCCCTCGGTGCCAAGGCGCTGAAGGTTTCATCGATCGCCGAGCTGGAACGGGCGCTGGTTGAGAGCCGCGGCGAGAAGGGGCCGGTGGCGATCGTGCTGGAGACCGACCCCCTTGTTGCGACTGCCGCGGGCGGCGCCTGGTGGGATGTCGCGGTGCCGGAGGTCAGTGCGCGCGCCGAGGTGCGCAAGGCGCGCGAGGCCTACGAGGTCGCACTGAAACAGCAGCGCGTCGTAGCCTGACAGGAAGAAAGCAGGAAAGAGTGATGAAAGCCAAACTGGGCATGTCGC
>DASZQY010000186.1:0-11359 GCA_035549395.1 Bauldia sp. | reverse complement strand
AGAAGACGAAAGTGCCCTCGACCAAGGGCAGCCTTTCCGGCTAAAGGCTTACGCGTCATGGCGGTCTATACGGTCCTCGCGCCTCAGCCGATGGACGGCGGCACGCTGCCGCCCGACCCGATGACGCTTGTCTTCGTAAAGGAAGGCTTCTCGTGGCCAGCCTTCCTGTTCGCCGGACCGTGGCTGATCTTCCGCCGCCTGTGGCTGGTGCTCATCGGCTACGTCATTGTCGCCGTTGCCCTTGGCGCCGCCGGCAATGCGCTCGGAAATCCGATCTTCGGTCTGGTGATGCTCGCGGTCCACTTCCTGTTCGCGCTGGAGGCAACGGCGCTGCGGGCCTGGACGCTGGAGCGGCACGGCTACCGGCTGGTCGGCATTGCCGAGGGGCGGCGCGAGGAAGAAGCCGAAATCCGCTACTTCACCGAGATCGAAGCGCAGCCACAGGCAGCGGCGGGCGCGACACCCCAGCCACCTCAGCCGCCGGTGCCCCCCACGCCGCCGGCGCCTTATTCGCCGCCCTCGGTGCCGCGCATGTCGCGACCGCCTTCCGCCGAAGCCGGCGACGTCGTCGGCCTTTTCCCGGCGCCCGGCGGGGGACCCGGCCACACGCCATGAGCGTCGCGATCATCGACTACGGCGCCGGCAACCTGCGCTCTGCCGAGAAAGCATTTCAATTCGCCATCGCCAAGGCTGGCCTTCGCGAAACGGTGACGGTCACGTCCGATCCGGAGGTCGTCGCCCGCGCCGATCGGGTCGTTCTGCCCGGCGACGGCGCCTTCGCCGACTGTCGGCGCAGCCTCGACGCCGTCGACGGCATGATCGAGGCGATCGACGAGAGCATCGACGAGCACGGTCGCCCGTTCTTCGGCATCTGCGTCGGCATGCAGCTGCTCGCAACGCGCGGACTGGAGCACGCCGTCATGCCCGGCCTCGACCGCATCAAGGGCGAGGTGCGCGCGATCGCGCCGGACGACCCGCGCCTCAAGGTGCCGCACATGGGCTGGAACACCATGCGCGCTTTGCAGGATCACCCGCTGTTCGAAGGCATCGCGCTCGGCGACGATGGCTGGAATGCCTACTTCCTGCACGGCTTCCATCTCGTTGCCGACGACGAGCGTGACGTCGCCGCGGTCGCCGACTACGGCGGCCCGGTGACCGCGATCGTGGCACGCGACAACATCGCCGGCACCCAGTTTCACCCGGAAAAGAGCCAGAAGCTCGGCCTGACGCTCATCGCCAATTTCCTCAAGTGGAGGCCGTGAGCGATGGTCGAATCCTGGGACACCTTCTTCGTCGCCGAAACCGCTGCCGCCGCCGCGCTGCTCGGCCTGCTGTTCGTCGCCGTGTCGATCAACCTCAAGGAGATCGTGCAGTCGGGAGGCCTTGCCGATCGGGCGATGGGCGCCCTTTTCCTGCTGCTCGCCATCCTGATCGTCGGCCTGCTTCTGGCAATGCCCGATCAGCCTGTGCCGGTCATGGGGCTGGAAAGCGCCGGCGTCACTGTCGTGGTTGCGCTCATCGCAATTACTCTCGGCGTGCGTGGCTTGCGCGCCTCCGATGCACAGTTTCGGATCAACTTCATCCTGAACATCGTTGCCAACGGCGTCGTGCTCGCGCCGATCGTGATCGGCGGGCTGCTGATGCTCGGCGGCGGCGAGGCCGGCTTCTACTGGGTCGGCGTCGGCATGTGCATGACGCTGATCAAGGCGGTGAGCGAAGGCTGGATCTTTCTCGTCGAGATCATGCGCTGACGCCATGCTCCTCTACCCCGCCATCGATCTGAAGGACGGACAGGCCGTGCGCCTGGAACAGGGCGACATGGCGCGCGCCACCACCTTCAACCGCGATCCGGCGGCGCAGGCGAAAGCCTTCGCCGATGCCGGTTTCCATTGGCTGCACGTGGTCGATCTCAACGGCGCGTTCGCCGGCCGCTCGGAAAACGCCGAAGCCGTCGCGGCTATCCTCGACACCGTGCAGATACCCGTGCAGCTCGGCGGCGGCATCCGCGACATGCGCGGCATCGAGACATGGCTGGACAAAGGGGTGGCGCGCGTCATCCTCGGCACCGCGGCGGTCAGCGACCCCGATCTCGTGCGCGAGGCAGCGAGTGTCTTTCCGGGCCAGGTCGCGGTCGGCATCGACGCCCGTCACGGGCTCGTGGCGGTGCGCGGCTGGGCCGAGACGACCGCCATGGGCGCCATCGAGCTTGCGCGCCGTTTCGAGGACGCCGGCGTGGCGGCGATTATCTATACCGACATCGAGCGCGACGGCCTGCTCAAGGGGCTCAACCTGCCCGCGACGCTGGCATTGGCCCGCACCGTCGAAATCCCGGTGATCGCCTCGGGCGGCCTGAATGGCATGAGCGATATCGAGGCGCTGGCGAAGGCCGAAAACGCCGCGATCGCCGGTGCCATCGCCGGTCGCGCGCTCTACGACGGACGCGTCGACGCAAAGAAGGCGCTGGCGCTGCTGGAAGCGGCGGGCAGCGCATGACCCTCAAGGTGCGCGTCATTCCGTGTCTGCCCGCCCGCCCGGAGCGCCTTTGGTGCGAGGACGGGCAAGGCCAGGAACACGTCGAGGCATCGCGATGACCCTCAAGGTGCGCGTCATTCCCTGTCTCGACGTGAAGGACGGCCGCGTCGTCAAGGGCGTGCGCTTCGTCGATCTCATAGACGCCGGCGACCCGGTTGAGGCGGCCAAGGCCTATGACGCGGCGGGCGCCGACGAGCTCTGCTTCCTCGACATCACCGCCAGTCACGAGAACCGCGGCACCATTCTGGATGTGGTCGCGAGAACCGCGGAGCAGTGCTTCATGCCGGTCACCGTCGGCGGCGGCGTGCGTACCGTCGCCGACGTCCGTGCGCTGCTGCTTGCCGGCGCCGACAAGGTGTCGATCAACACCGGCGCCATCGAGCGGCGCGAGGTGGTGCGCGAGGCTTCCGAGAAATTCGGTGCGCAGGCGATCGTCGTCGCCATCGATGCCAAGCGGGTGCGTGATCATTTCGAAATATTCACCCACGGCGGGCGGCGCCCGACCGGGATCGACGCCGTCGCCTACGCCGAGGAAGTCGCCGCGCTCGGCGCAGGCGAGATCCTGCTCACGTCCATGGACCGTGACGGCACCGGCGACGGTTTCGACATCGACCTCACGCGGGCGGTGGCCGACGCCGTGCCGGTGCCGGTGGTGGCCTCCGGCGGGGTTGGCGCGCTCGACCATTTCGTCGAGGGCGTGAAAGGCGGCCACGCCTCGGCCGTCCTTGCCGCCTCGATATTCCATTTCGGCACGTTTACGATCCGTCAGGCCAAGGATCATATGGCAGCAGCCGGCATTCCCGTGCGCCGCGACTAGAACCCATGAGCGCCTTCACCCTCGCCGATCTTGCCCGGATCATCGCCAGCCGCGCGGCGGCAGGCGATGCCGCGTCCTCCTATACGGCCAGGCTGCTGGCCGCGGGCGTCGAGAAATGCGCGCGCAAATTCGGCGAGGAGGCGGTGGAGGCCACCATCGCAGCGATCTCGGAAAGCGATGCCGCGTTCACCGCCGAAGCAGGCGACGTGCTGTACCATCTGCTGGTGCTGCTCCAGGCACGGGGGATCGCGCTCGATACCGTGATGCGCGAACTGGAGAACCGCACCCAGCAGAGCGGCCTCGCCGAGAAGGCTTCGCGCCCGAGGACGTGATGGACCAGCCGGCACCCACGACGGTTATCGCGCCGCACCGCATCTTCACACGCGCGGAATGGGCGAAGCTGCGCGCCGACACGCCGATGACGCTCACCGCCGACGATCTGTCGCGGCTGAAGTCGCTGAACGACCCGATTTCGCTGGAGGAGGTGGTCGAGATCTATCTGCCCGTATCGCGCCTGCTGTCACTCCATGTCGCCGCGACCCAGGGCCTGCACGCGGCGACGCGAACATTTCTCGGCACCCAGGATGGCGTGACGCCCTTCATCATCGGCATCGCCGGCTCGGTGGCGGTCGGAAAATCGACCACGGCGCGCATCCTGCGCGCCCTGCTCAGCCGCTGGCCGAACACGCCCAAGGTCGACCTCGTCGCCACCGACGGCTTCCTCAAGCCGAACGCCGAGCTGCAGCGCGAACACCTGATGGAGCGCAAGGGCTTCCCCAACAGCTACGATCGGCCCGCCCTCTCCGCCTTTCTCGCCGACATCAAGGCCGGCAAACGCAAAGTGGCGGCGCCGGTCTATTCACACCTCGCCTATGACATCCTGCCCGGAGAGAAGGTAGTCATCGACCGGCCGGATATTCTCATTGTCGAGGGCCTTAACGTGCTGCAGACATCGAAGCCGCCACGCGACGGACGCCAGATTCCATTCGTCTCGGATTTCTTCGATTTCTCGATCTACATCGACGCCGACGAAGCGGCGCTCCGCCGCTGGTACATCGAGCGCTTCCGCCGCCTCCGCGACACCGCTTTCCGCGACCCGCAATCCTATTTCCACCGCTACGCCAGCCTCGACGAGGCCGAGACGGTGAAGATCGCCACCGGACTGTGGGAGCGGATCAACCTGGTCAACCTGCGCGAGAACATCGTGCCGACGCGGCCACGCGCTGATCTCATCCTGAAAAAGGCCGACGACCACCACGTCGAGACGGTGGCGCTCCGTCGCATCTGAGGCGGGAACGACGCCGGTCGCAAGGCTTGATTTTTGGCCGCCGAGACCTGATATCGGCCGCAGCAACCGCAACCCCACCAAGACAGACGGAACCCCGGATGATGGCCGACGAGACCACGCCCGAAAACCCGCAGACTGCCAATACCGCGGAAGCGCCCGCGACGCCCCAGACTCCGCAAACGCCGGATCCCGGGCCGTCAGCGACCTTTGCCGCAGAAGTCGCCGACATGAAAGACAAGCTGCTCCGCACGCTGGCGGAAATGGAGAATCTTCGCCGCCGCACCGAGCGCGAGATGGCCGATGCGCGCACCTATGCCGTCGCCAGCTTCGCCCGCGACATGCTGACCGTGGGCGACAATCTGCGCCGCGCCATCGACGCGGTGCCGAAGGAGCAGCGCGACGGCCGCGATCCGGCGCTTTCCACGCTCATCGAAGGCGTCGAGATGACCGAGCGCAGCATGGAGCAGTCCATGGCCAAGTTCGGCGTCCGCCGCGTCGATACCGCCGGCGTCAAGTTCGATCCGCAGGTCCACCAGGCGATGTTCGAGGTCGAGTCGCCGGAAGCGCAGCCCGGCACCGTCGTGCAGGAAGTACAGGCCGGCTACGTGATCGGCGACCGCGTTCTGCGCCCGGCGCTGGTCGGCATCGCCAAGCGGCCGAAGCCGACCGTCGTCAGCGCCGGCGAGAGCCACGAAAAGGTGGCGGCCGCTCCTGAAGGGCCGGAAAGCTAGTCCGGCAAACTAGGCTGCATCGGTCAACTCCGCTATCGCGCGCCGGAGCGCGTCGGGAGTGAGCGGCTTTTCCAGCACGGCGTCGATCTCGGCCGCCAAGGCGGTGGCGCGCGTCTCGGCAAGGACGTCGGCCGTCACTGCCAGTATGGCGGCCCGCGGCAGGTCGTGCTGGCGCTCCCAGTCGCGGATGGCACGCGCCGCCGACAAGCCGTCGATTCCGGGCATGTGCAGATCGAGCAGGATCACGGGAAAGCCTTCGGCGCGCGTCCGCACCGCCGCCAGCGCCGCCGTGCCGTCGCGCACTTCCGTCACGGTGTGTCCCATGCCCTCGAGCACGGCGCGCGAAAGCAGCGCATTGATCTCGTTGTCCTCGGCGAGCAGGACCTCGCGCGAGCGCGGAGCCGGCGAGGCCGGGCTGATGCCGCGCGGCCGCGCATCGCCCGGGTCGACATGGAAATCGCCGGTTGCCTGCGCCAGCGCCTCGGCCACGCGCAGCAGCGAGCCACGCCGCACCGGGCGCACGAGATAGGCGCTGAAGCCTGCGGCACGCAGCGCGTCGATCTCGGCACGCCGGCCTGGCTCGATCAGGACGATAGCGGGCACTTCGCCGCCCGCGGCCTCGCGAATGGCGGCAAGCGCAGCCGCGGCACCCTGCATGACGCGGGCATCGATGAACACGCCGTCGTGGCGTTCGCGCGCCGCCGCAGCGGCACCGACCAGCGCGGCAGCGTCGTTGACGCTGGCGACGACACGGACATCGGCGCCGGCCTCGCCAAGATGCGCCGCCAGCGCCGGCAGTTCGGCGCCAGCCGGCCCGAGAACGATGTAGCGCCGGCGTCCCAGATCCGGCCGTTGCGGCGCCGCTGCCTTCGGCGTCAGCGCGAGCGTGAACGAGAAGATCGAGCCGCCAGCACGCCGCGGCGTCACCGTCACGTCGCCGCCCATGCGCCGCACGATGCGCCGCGAGATCGCGAGACCAAGCCCGGCGCCGCCATGACGGCGCGTGAGGGCGGTGTCCATCTGCTCGAATTCGTCGAACAGCCGCTCGGTCTCGGCCGGCGGAATGCCGGGGCCGCTGTCGGCGACGCTGAAGGTTATCGCGCCGTCGCCGGCGACGTGCACCGCGACGGTGACACCGCCTCTCTCGGTGAACTTGACGCCATTGCCGGCGAGGTTGAGCAGCACCTGACGCAGGCGTGCCGGATCGACGGTCACCAGCGCCGGGACGTCGGCTGCAATCTCGGCGGCGATATCGATGCCCTTGGCGTGGGCGCGCGCGGCAAGCAATTCGACGATTTCCTGGACGAGCGCCTCGATATCGGTCGGCTCGGGCTTGAGATCGAGCCGCCCGGCTTCGATCTTGGAAAAGTCGAGCATGTCGTCGACCAGCGCCAGCAACGCCTCACCGGAGGAATGGACGGCGCGCGCGTACGTCGCCTGATCGGCCGTGAGGTCGGTTTCGCGGAGCAATGCGGTCAGCCCCAGGATCCCGTTCAAAGGCGTGCGGAATTCGTGGCTGACGGTGGCGAGCACGCGCGACTTGGCAAGGCTCGCCGCCTCGGCGCGGGCCCGCGCGTCGGTCAGCGCCTGCTCGGTGTCCTTGCGCGGGGTGATGTCGCGGGCAACGGAGTAGGTCTCGTCGCGCATGCGGACATCGACCCACGAATACCAGCGCCAGCCGTGGGCCGTGACCAGGCGGATGTCGCGCGGCGCGCTTGCGGTCTCGTCGCCGCCACGCGCGAGCGGCGGCAGGATCGGCAGGGTCGCGCCGATCAGGCTTTCCGGCGTGCGGCCGACGGCTACGGCAAACGCCGGGTTGGCGAAGGTGATCCTTCCCTCGCCGTCACGGCGCACGACCAGATCGCCGGTGGCGTCGATGAGATTGCGATAGCGCTCCTCGCTTTCGCGAAGTTCCCAGGCGGCATCGGAGAGGCGTTCGATCTCGGAAGAGAGCCGCATGGTCTCGGCGCGCTGCGCCCTTTCGCTCGCGCGCAGCGCGCCCCACATGCCGGCACCGACGGCGGCCAGCGAAACCAGCGCGACGAGGGGCCCGGCCACGGGATCGACAATTGCGACGGCGAACGCCACCAGCACGACCAGCCCGGCAGCGGCAGCGATCAGCGCCGCGACGACGCGCCGCCGCGATGCGCGTGGCGCCGGACGCGGCGTGCTTTCACGCGACGGCTCCGGCTGGCGCGGCGCGGCTCTGACGACGGAGGGGGAAGGCATGAACGCGGACGCCGATACTCGAACAGCCCGCGAACACGATTGTCCGGCGGGCCGCCCACAGTCTCAGAGCATGCTTGCCAAATGCTTGACGCGAGCCCTCAGGCGGCCGCTGCCAGGCGGTCGCCGGCGACGCGATAAGACAGCGCCTCGGCGAGATGAATGCGCCCGACGGTTTCGGCGCCATCGAGATCGGCGAGCGTGCGCGCCACCTTGAGCACGCGATGGTAGCCGCGCGCCGACAGCTTCATCTGTTCGGCGGCGGCGCGCAGCAGCGCCGCGGCCGGAGCGTCGGTGGCGGCGATGCGCTCGATGAGGCTCGCCGAGCACTGGCCATTCGTCGTCACGCCGGCAACGCCCAGCGCGGCGTAGCGCGCGCGCTGAACGGCACGCGCGGCCGCGACGCGCGCGGCCACCGCCGCCGAGTTTTCCGACGCCGCGGGGGTGATGAGATCGGTCGCCGAGACGGCGGGCACATCGATGCGGATATCGATACGGTCGAGCAGCGGACCGGAAATGCGGGCCTGGTAGTCGGCAGCGCAGCGCGGGCCGCGCCGGCAGACGTGCCCGGGCTCACCGGCCATGCCGCACTTGCACGGGTTCATCGCGGCAACGAGCTGGAAGCGGGCAGGATAGGCGATGCGATAGTTGGCGCGCGCGATCATGGTCTCGCCGCTTTCCAGCGGCTGGCGCAGCGAATCCAGCACCTGGGGCGAAAATTCCGGCAGCTCGTCGAGAAAGAGCACGCCATGATGGGCGAGGGAAGCTTCGCCGGGACGGGCGCGCACGCCGCCACCGACCATGGCCGCCATGGAGGCGGAATGGTGCGGCGCGCGGAATGGGCGCTGGCGCGTCAGGCGGCCGTTCGAGATCGCCCCGGCGACCGAGGCGATCATCGACACCTCCAGCAGCTCGACCGGCTCGAGCGGCGGCAGCAGCGCCGGCAAACGGCTGGCCAGCATCGACTTGCCGGCGCCGGGCGGCCCGGCCATCAGCAGATGGTGACCGCCGGCCGCAGCCACCTCAAGCGCGCGCTTGGCGCTCTCCTGTCCACGGATGTCCGCCAGATCGCCGTAACTGGCGTCACTGTCGGCGACGCCGGGCTCAGGCCGCGACAATACCTGCGTGCCGCGGAAATGATTGGCGACCGCGATAAGACTCCGCGGCGCAAGGATCGCCATGTTGCCGCCCGCCCAGGCGGCCTCGGGACCGCAGGCAGCGGGCACGATGATGCCGCGGCTCATGGCGTTGGCGGCAATCGCCGCAGGCAACACGCCGGCGACGGCCGCGATGGTGCCGTCAAGGGCGAGCTCGCCGAGCGAGACGAAGCCACTGAGCTGATCGCCTGGACAGGCGCCCATGGCCGCCATCATCGCCAGTGCGATCGGCAGGTCGTAGTGGCTACCCTCCTTGGGAAGGTCGGCTGGCGCCAGGTTGACGATGATGCGCTTGGCGGGCAGCGCCAGCCCGGAAGCGTGGAGCGCGCTCCGCACGCGCTCGCTGCTTTCCGCCACCGCCTTGTCGGGCAGCCCGACGATGATGAAACGCGGCAGGCCCGGGACCATCTGGACCTGCACGTCCACCGGCACCGCTTCGATGCCCTGAAACGCAACCGTCGTGACGTGGGAAACCATCGCGCCCTGCCCCACTACCCGGGGAAGGAAGCTAACCCAGGCCACAACCTTCCGCAAGAACATTCCGTGAACATGTTCCGCATATCGCCGGTTGCGTTGAACGGCGTTAGCCAACTTCCGCAGAATACTTGGGCTTCTGGTTAGCGATCGGTTAAGAGAAGGGCGCGGCGCCGAGCAATGCGGAAGACTGGGAAACTGGTGTGCTGAAGCTCCTTGCCGCCGCGGGTCTGACCCTGATCGCATCCGCGACAATCGCCGCTGCCCAGCCGGTCTGGCGGCACTATCCGCCGCCCGGCGCATTTCCCGCGCCGCCGCCACGCACCCTGCCGACACCGCCGGAAATCCTGCGCACCTACGACGCGGCCACCGGGACGGCGACCGCCGGCATGACCACGCTGACACCGCTCCCCGATGTCGGTCCGGATGCGCTGTCGCCTCTCGCCCCGGCGGTGACCGGAACGCCGGGACTGGAACCGATCGAGGCGATGCCTGCGGCACCCGCTGACGCCGCATCGCCACCATCGCCGCTCACCGCCACTGACAGCGATCCGGTGACCACGGCCGCGATCACCGCATCGGCTGCCGATCCATCCCCCGCTCCATCTTCGGCGGTCATCGCCCTGCCACCGGCTTTCGCCGCACCGGCACCTGCGCCAGTCGTATCGGTTCCCGATCCCACGCCGTCGCCGTCAGATTCAGCCGACACCGTGGCTGCCACGTCGTCGCCAGCACCGCCGTCGGCCATCGTGCCGACAACCTCACCGGCGCGCGGTCCCCCTGCCGGCGGATGAGGCCTCCCCGTGCTACCCGGCGCGCTCGCGGCGATCATCCTTCTCGCCGGGGCGCTGGTCCTCATCGGCCGGCGCCGCGCCGCCCGCGGCTAGCCGCGCTCAGCTCAGCAGCTTGAAGGCCTGGCGCCAGTTGCCGGTGCCGGCGCAAGCCAGCACCCAGACGATGCACAGCGCCTCCAGCCAGCGCGCCGACTTGATGCCGCCGAAATCGACCACGTGCGGCCAGCCGAAATCATTGAGGATCGCGGTCACCATCTCCTTTGCGCCCGCGTCATCGCCGGCGATGTACATGTCGGGCGGCCCACCCTTGACCTTCGGGCGAAACATCAGGTCGTTGTTCACGATATTGAACGCCTTGACGACCTTCGCTTTGGGCAACAGCCGCTGAAGCCGCTGGCCGCCGGAATCATCGCCCCTGACCAGGAGCGTGGGCGGGAACCCGGCACTGTCGTCCAGCGGATTGGTGGCGTCGATCACGACCTTGCCGGCGAAGGCCGCCGGACCGGCGGCCTTTACGACGCTCGCGTTGGTGCCACCCTTGGTGGCGAAGACGACGACGTCGCCGAAAGCGGCGGCGTCGGCAAAGGTGCCGTGGCTGGCGCGTTTGCCGGCCGCGGTCGCCCACTTTGCCGCCTTCTCGTTGCTGGCCGAGCGCGAGCCCATCATCACCTCGTGGCCGAGCACGATGAACCCGCGCGCCAGCGCATGACCGACGTCGCCGGTGCCGAGCACGCCGACCCTGAATTTTGCGCTGGCGGGCGTTTTCCCGGCCTGTCGCAATCCCGACTTCGGCCGGGGCTTCGGCTTTGCCGCCGCGTGTCGTGCCGGCGGCGTGCGTTTCCAGGCGAGTGGGGGTTTGGCCATGGCGTCCTCCCTACTTCAGGCGCTCCTCGATCGTGTCCCAGATCAGCGCCGCGATGTCGGCGCCGCCGAAGCGCTTGACCTCACGGATGCCGGTCGGCGAGGTGACGTTGATCTCGGTCAGATAGTTACCGATGACATCGATGCCGACGAAGATCAGCCCGCGCGCCTTCAGCGTCGGGCCGATGGCATCGCAGATCTCGCGGTCGCGCGCCGTCATCGTCACCGGTTCGGCGCGCCCGCCGACGTGCATGTTGGAGCGCGCCTCGCCCACCGCCGGCACGCGGTTGATGGCGCCGACGGCCTCGCCGTCGACGAGGATGATGCGCTTGTCGCCGGCGCGCACGTCGGGCAGGTAGCGCTGGACGACGAACGGCTCGCCGCGGAACGCGGTCTCGAACATCTCGAGCAGCGACACGAGATTCTCGTCACCGCCGGCGATGCGGAAGACGCCGGCGCCGCCATTGCCATAGAGCGGC
>DASZQY010000185.1:0-9662 GCA_035549395.1 Bauldia sp. | reverse complement strand
TGGATGGCCGACAGCTACCTGCTCAAGCGCATGTTCCGCAACACAGCACTGATCTCCGGCTTGATCGAAAAGCGCCATCCCGGCAAGGAAAAGACCGGCCGCCAGGTCACCATCTCGACGGATCTCGTCTACGACGTGCTGCGCAAGTACGAGCCCGACCATATCCTGATGCGCGCCGCCTGGGCCGATTCGGCTTCCGGCTTGCTGGAAATCGGACGCGTCGGCGAGATGCTGGCCCGTGTCAAAGGCCATATCGTGCATCAGGCGCTCGATCGTATTTCCCCGCTCGCGCTGCCGGCCATGCTACAAATCGGGCGAGAATCGGTAGCCAGTGGCGAGACGGATGAGCACGTGCTGAAGGAAGCCGCCGACGACCTGATCCGCGAGGCCATGGGCGATGGCTGACGCCCTCTGGCAGCGTAATCCGGAGCCCGCAGGTTCATCGCGGGCGGTCGAAGGCGCGCTGGTCGGCGTCATGGGCGTCGTCATGGAGGCCTTCCCCGAGGGCGCGCTCTGGTGGGCTGACACGCGCATGCTTGTCGTCGCCGACATGCATCTGGAGAAGGGCTCATCCTTCGCCAAGCGCGGCCAGCTTGTGCCGCCGTATGACACCTCGGAGACGCTGGGCGCGCTTGCCCGGCTGATCGCGCGCCTTCAGCCGCACGTCGTCGTCGCCCTTGGCGATTCATTTCACGACGATGAGGCGGCTTCCCGCCTTCTCGTGACGCATCGGGTGATGCTGCGCGGTCTCCAGATCGGCCGCGAATGGATCTGGATCGCCGGCAACCACGATCCGTCGGCGCCCGCCGGCCTCGAGGGCCAGGCGATGCGTGAATTGGCCATCGGCCGCCTTGTCTTCCGCCACGAGCCGTCGGCCGGGCGCGCCGAAGGCGAGATCGCCGGTCACCTCCATCCCTGCGCCCGCGTTTATGGCCGCGGCCGCTCGGTACGCCGCCGCTGCTTTGCCGGCGACGGCTATCGCCTGATCCTGCCATCGTTCGGCGCCTACACCGGCGGTCTCGACGTCCTCGATCGCGCTTACGGCGGGCTGTTCGCCGAGGACAGCTTCCGCGCCTTCATGCTGGGCGACGACGGCGTCTATCCGGTCGGCCGTCAGGCGCTGCGTTCGAGCGCCGAGGACTAGTCGCGCCGGAAGATCACGCCGCCCGCCCAGCCGACGAAAAGCGCGAGCCCGGCGCAGATGATGCCGTAGGCCAGCGACTGTCCGCGGGCGAAGGCCGAGACCAGTCCCTCAGGCCCGCTCTTGCTGACGTCGATCGCATCCTGGGCGCTCGCTACGAGATCGCCGGCGGAGAAGACGTACGCCAGCACCTGATAGCGCCCGACCGGAATGTTGGCGGGGATGTTCACGGACGAACGGAAGACCAGGTTGTTGGCGACGAAAGTCAGGCTTGGCTGCTCGGCATAGAGGCCGGCGTCCCGCTTCAGCCGGACATAGGCGTCGCGAAACTCGCCGCTGGCGGTGCCGGCAGCGCCGCTGAAGGTAAAGCCGATGTTGTCGAAGCCGAGTTCCAGCCGCTTCAGCACGCCCTGGCTGGCCAGCTCCGCCGCTGGTCCCACGCTCGAGAGGGCATAGAACGCCGGCGCCGCGCCGATGGTCGCGGCGGCGTCGTTCACCCATACGCCGGCCACCCGGTCCTTGCGCCGCGCGATGATGTTCTCGTCATGGCCGGTGACCAGCACCGCGACCCGGTAGCGGTCGGGTGTTGCGCCCGCCGGCGCCTGGTCGATGACACCGAACACGGTGATCGGCGCGCCGATGAAGTTGGAGGTGATGACGACGTTCGGCGCCGATACCGCGATCGTCAGGCGCTCGGCGCTCGCCGGGCCTGCCAGCGCCAGGCTGGCGAGGAGCGCGGGGACGATCCGCTTCATGCCGCGCTCCCCATCAGCGCCTCGATCGAGTAGCGCTCCTCCGGAGTGATCACCAGTCCGGCGAGGAAGCGCAGCGCCACGGCCAGCACCAGGATCGCGAGCAGCGCGCGCAACTGGTCGCCGCGGATGTTCTGGCCCATGCGCGCCCCGAACTGCGCGCCAATCACCCCGCCCACCATCAGGATAAGCCCGAGCACGATGTCGACCGACTGGCTGGAGACCGCGTGCAGCACGGTGGCGAATGCCATCGTCGCCACGATCTGCACCAGCGAGGTGCCCACCACGACGTTGGTGGGCACGCGCAGCACGTAGATTAGCGCCGGCACGATCAGAAAGCCGCCGCCGATGCCGAGCAGCGCGCCGAGGACGCCGATGCCGAAGCCCAGTCCGGCAATCGGGATCACGCTGACGTAGAGCCGCGATTTCTTGAAGCGCATCTTGAGAGGCAGGCCGTGCACCCAGTTGTGGCTGCCAGGCTTCCTCAGCGGCGTCGGACGGCCGGCGCGCGCGTTCAGGATCGCAGTCACCGATTCCCACAGCATGAAGCCGCCGACCGCGCCGAGAAAGACGACGTAGGCGAGCCCGACGATGAGGTCGAGCTGGCCGAGGGCGCGCAGCGCATTGAAGATGACGACGCCAATACCGGTGCCGACGATGCCCGAGACGAGCAGTGCCGTCGCCAGCTTGAAGTCGATCTGCCCGCGCCGGAAATACGAAAGCGCCCCTGACGTCGACGACGCCACGATCTGGGTCGTCACCGTCGCCACCGAGACTACCGGCGGGATGCCGGAGAAGATGAGGAGCGGCGTCAGCAGGAATCCGCCGCCGACGCCGAACAACCCCGACAGGAAGCCGACGGCGGCGCCCATGCCGAAGATAACGAACATGTTCACCGAGATTTCGGCTATGGGCAGATAGATCAGCACGGCGCGCAAACGGGCAAAGGGCCGCGCGCCGTTCGGGCGGTCGCATGGGCAGGGCGCGCGCGAGTTGCGGCGATAAAGCCTTCCTCGCGCGCCAAGTCAACGACAGGACTGTGACGAAACCCTTAGCGTCGCTCGCGGCTTAAGACGACCATTCCGGTCGTCACGTGCTATTTGCCGTCGGTCAGCATCGCCAGCAGCGAGTTGTCGATCGCGCCGGTGGGCTCGATCCCCTGCTTCTGCTGGTAAGCCTTCACCGCGTCCGCCGTCTTCGGTCCTGCGACACCATCCGCTGGTCCGACGTCGTAGCCCGCATCGGCGAGCAACGTCTGGATCTTGGCGACCAGCGCCTGGCGGTCAGCGTCACTCAGCATCTCGCCCGGGCCGTCCCAGCCGCCCGCCGGGCTCGCCACTCCATTGGCTTCCGCGATCGGCGGCTTGACGTGCCACGCGGTCACCGTGGCGCGCGCCTTGGTGAGATCGTCGGCGGAAAGCACCTTGGCCACCTCGTCGCGCCGTGCGGCGGCGTCGGTGTCGCCCTGCGCCGCGGCAACGGCGAACCACTTGTACGATTCGACCAGGTCCTGCTGCACGCCGATGGCGCGGGCGTAGATCACGCCGAGATTATACTGGCTGTCGCGCACGCCGTAATTGGCGGCGGCAAGGAACCATTGCAGCGCCTTGTCGTGGTCGGGCGGGCCGTCGGCGCCCTCGCTCATCAGCACGGCGAGATTGTGCATGGCGTTGACGTTGCCCTGGTCGGCGGCGCGCTGGTACCAGTTCACCGCTTGCGTCAGGTCCTTGCTCACGCCCTGGCCGCGCTCGTAGAGGCTGCCGAGGCGGTATTGCGCCACCGCAACGCCGGCTTCGGCCGCCTTCTGATACCACCTGGCCGCTTCGCCGAGGTCCTTCCCCACCACCGAACCTTCGGCATAGCGCGTGGCGATCTCGAACTCTGCCGCGCCGTCGCCGGAGGCGGCGGCATTGAGCAGTTTCGGCGATCCGAGACGGGCATCGAGGCCGGCAATCGTCGCCGGTTGCGCCGTTGATGAAGTATCGGCAGAGGCGAGCACGACCGGTTTGGCCGTGGCGTCGGCGGTGCCGACGCTATCGCTCGCCGCCGCCGGCAAAGGCGGCGTGTCGCTGGTTGCGGCAGCAGCGGTCTCGACCGGCGCCGCGAAGCCGCCGGTCGGTGGCTGCGTCGGCTCGCTGCTGAAATGGTCCGCGGTCTCCGGTGGCGCGAAGGCGACAGCCGCGCTTGGCGTGGCTGGCGGTGGTACCAGCGCCGCCTCGCTCACCGGCGCGCCCGGCGTCACGGCGGCGTCGGCCTCGGCGATGATGTTGCGCACACGCCCTTCCGCCTTCTGCGATACCGGCGCCTCGGCACTCGGTACGCTGATGTCGGCGAGCGCGGTGCTCATCGACGGCAACGTGAACTTGCCGTAGGCCTGCATCGCGCCGATCGCGAGTACGATCGCGGCCGCGGCGAGCAGCAGCGGTCGCTTGCGGCTGCGGATCGCCTGGCTCAGCCGCGCGAATGCGCCGGGCCTGCGCTCCGCGCTTTCGGCCATTTGCGCAGGGGCGTCCGGCGTAGCCGCGCCTGGCGCGTCCATGGCGGCAGCCTCCTTGGCGACGGCCTGTGCGGCGCGCCGCGCGGCGGCGATGAAGTCGGCGCGCCGTTCGGCGGCGCGCTTCTCCGGCGAGGGCGTCGAGGGCAGGGGGCCGATACCATCGCCGCGCGTCGCGATCAGCGCCGGGCGCTTGCCTTCACCGCCGGCGTCGGCCGCCTCCGGCTTCGCCCTGTCGGCGTCGGCCAGGCCGCGGAACGCCGCGGTCCACGCCAGGCTGGGCGTATCGAGCAGACCGCCTGTGGGCGACGGAAGCGGACTTTCCGTCTTCGTCATTTCGGGCTTCGGCGCCGGGCGAAATTCGCTGCGCGCCGGCTTGCCGGCCTTGGCTGCGCGAGCCGCCGCGGCGACGGTCTCGGTTTCGAGCACGCTCAGCCGGTCGACCACCTGAGCCACCGTGTGGCTCACCTGCTCGAGCTTCGAGCGGGTCTCCTTGTCGGAATCGCCAGAGCTGTTTCTCAGGCTGTCGAGGTCGCGCATCAGGCCCTTGACGAGCTGCGCATCGATCTCGTTGTCGCGGGCTATGCCGGACAGCTCGGCCACGGCCTTCTTCGCCTCGCTCCTCGCGCTGGCAATCGATTCCTGCGCCGTGTCGTCGAGCAGCGCCTGCAGCTTGTCCAGCCGCGATTCGATCGAGGTGAGCTCCGCTACCCTGGGCTTGGTGACTTCGAGGTCGCCGGCCAGTCTCGCCACCTGCGCTTCGAGGTCGGCGAGCCCTTCATTCTCGCCACGGTTCTGGGTGACGGTGTCGAGTTGCCTGGCGAGGTCGCGTATCTGCTTTTCGAGGTTGTCGGTCGAGATCACGGGCGTGGCCGGCGTCTCCTTCTCCGACATCTCCTTGCGTAGCGTCCCGATCTCCGACTTGATCGCGTCGAGCGCGGCCGAGGGCTCCTTCTGTGAGGCGTTCAGCCGGTCGATGCGGTCGGTAATCGCCGACAGCCGCTCGTGGACGTGCTCGATTGCCGCTTTCTGCGGCGCCGTGTCGAACATGCCGCCGAGCCGGTTGACGATGTCCTCCAGGCGGTTCTCGAGCTGCCGCTGGGTACGCTCCAGCGCCTCGGCTTGCGGCCGCGCCGCATCGTCCAGCATGCCGCCGAGGCGCCCGGCGAAGGCGTCGATGCGCCCCGTGATCCTCTGCTCGGCCGTCTCGATGGCCTCGGCCTGGGGGCGCGCCGCCTCGTCGAACATGCCGCTCAGCCGGCCTGCGAGGTCGTCGAAGCGGCCGGCTAGCCGCTGCTCCGCCGTCTCGATGGTGCGCGGGGTCGCGTTCATCAGGCCGCCCAGCCGGTCGGCAATTTCGTTCAGCCGCCCGTCCAGGCGCTGCTCGACGGTGTGGATCGCGGCCGTATGCGCGCCGGTGTCCCGCAGTCCCTCCAGGCGGGCGGCGATGTCCTGCATCTGGTTTTCCAGCCGCTCGACCGCCGGGTCCGGCGTCTGCCGGCTGGCCAGCGCCAGCTCCAACGAGCGCCCGAGTTCGGAGACCCGCATCTCCAGCCGCTGGATCGCCCGCGGGCTGTCGTCGGCTTCCAGTGAAGCGCGCAGCGCTGCCACCTCGCCGGAAAGCGCATCGAGCTTGCCGCGGTCGGGGGTGATGCGGATGAGGTCGCTGAGCTGCGCCGCGATGCCATCGGCTTTCGCCTGCGCATTGCCCAGGGTCGTCTCGCGAGCGCCGCCTTCGATCATGCCGCGCATGGTTTCGAGGTCGCCGCGGATGGCGTTGAGGAGGCTGCGGTCCATCGGCTTCTCGGTCGCCAGCGACTCGACGTGCTTGGCCACTTCGAAGAAGGCGCCGTGCTGTTCGTTGCCGACACGGCTGATCGCCGATACCTGATCGGTGAGCGTCGTCAGGTCGACTTGCAGGGCACCGATTGCCGCCGCCAGCGCTTTCTGGTCGCGGCGCATGGCCAGCGTCTCGGCGCGGTCGTCGATCTGCTTCTGGTGTGCCGATATTTCGCGGATGGCAGAGGCGAGCTCGACTTCCTTGCGGGGCTTCTTGCGTTCCGCCTCCGCCGCATCGAAGCGTGCCGCGATCGCTTCCAGGCGTTCCACCTGCGCCCCCTCGCTGTCGGCCAGCCGCGCCGCAATGTCGGCGAGCCGGTCCTCGATGCGGTTGATGTCGTCGGCGCTCACCGCCGCCGGCGGCGGTTCCATTTCCGCTTGCGCCGTGAGGCGCGCGGTGATGTCGGCCTTGGCGTCATCGATGCGCGATTCCAGCGCTTTCAGTGCATCGTCGATGTCGCTTGCCGGTGCGGCTGCGGCCTTGGCGTTCTCTTCGCTCCGCGCCAGCAGGGCATCCAGCCGCCCACGGATTTCATCGAGCTTCTGCGGCCGCTGGGCATCCGGTACCGGCGGCGCGGTGCGATTGCGCATTTCCACGATCCGTCCTTCCAGTTCGCTGATGGCCTGGCTGACCCGCTGCACGTTGGCGCGCGGTGCGGCTCCGGCAGCTCGCGCCTTCAGTCCCTCGACCATCGAGCGTGCCCGCTCGTCGGCGTTGTCGACGTCGCGCGCCAGCGCGCTGACCAGCTCTGCGACGCCCTTGAGCGAGCGTGCCCGTTCGGCGCCGGTCTGACGGTCGCTCGAGAGACGGCTGATGTTGTGCTCGATCTCGTCCAGCCGGTCGGGCAGGGCAGCGATCGACGCGCGTGATGCCTCGTCCATGCTGCCGAGGCGCCGCGTCAGGCGGTCGATCGCCTTGGCCAGCGCCGTCGTCTCGTCGTCAGCCGCCGGCGGTGGTGGATTGCCCTCACCGAGGTCGGGCTCGGCGAAATTCTCGCCCAGCACCTGGTTCAGCCATTGTCCGACGCTGAGCCCGGAGAGGCGCGCCGCCTCGATGACGGCTTCCCGCGTGTCCTTGTCGACCCCGCTCAAATTCCACGGCCGGCCCGCTTTCATGTGTCTGCACCCCTCGCCGCGACGGAAGTCGCGCCATGCGAATCGGCGCGTACGCGGCCCACAGGCACAGTCGTGCCGATATGGTAAACAAGAGGTTAACCGGCTTCCTCGCAGCGAAGGCTTCGGTAAGGGAGCTTAACCCTTCGTTCCGCTTGGCCTTTTTCTGTCGGCTAGGCACAAATACCTAGCCAGTCGGGCGCCGGTTGCCGGCCGTTAACCATGGCAATGGCCGTGGACGGCCATTCCTTCCCACCTTTACACTTGGTCACCGCGGGGATAAGCCTGCAGGTGCGAGGTATTTATTCCTGTCGCACCCGTTGGCGGGCGGGAGACGGAACCGGGACGGAGGGGCGTCTGGTGCTGTCCCATCAGCGTATCTGGTCAGCGATCGACCGGCTGGCAGAGAAGAACGAGCTTTCGCCCTCGGCGCTCGCCAAGCGCGCCGGGCTCGATCCCACGACCTTCAACAAATCGAAGCGCGCCTCGCCCGATGGCCGTCTGCGCTGGCCTTCCACGGAAAGCATCGCCAAGATTCTGGAAGCGACCAGCACCGAGATCGAGGCCTTCCTCGGCTTCAGCGAGTCGGCCGCGCGGCGTCCGCTCACGGTCGTCCCCCTGCTTGGTCTTGCCCAGGCGGGGGCAGGCGGCTTCTTCGACGACGGCGGCTTTCCCGCCGGCCTTGGCTGGGACGAGATTCCGTTTCCCGCCAAGCCCGGCGACAACGTCTTCGCCCTCGAGGTCAGCGGCGATTCCATGCTGCCGCTCTACCGCGACGGCGACACCATCATCGTCGCCCGCGATGCCGAATGCCGCAAGGGCGACCGCGTCGTGGTCAAGACGACCGACGGCGAGGTCATGGCCAAGGTGCTTGCCAAGAAGACTGTCCGCGCCCTCGATCTTGCCTCTCTCAATCCGGCCCACAAGAGTCGCACCGTCGCGCTCCGCGACGTCGAGTGGATCGGTCGCATCATCTGGGCCAGCCAGTAGTGCCCGGCCTGCGCGCTGCCATCGCCTGCGCGCTCGTCGTCCTTCCTTCATTTGCTTTCGCCGCCGAGGCCGTGGCGCCCGCCAGCCGCGATGTCAGTCCGCCGGGAATAACGCCGCCTGCCATCACTGATGGCCCGCTGGTGCGGGTCCCCGTCCCGCCGCCGCCGCCCGATCCGCCGCGCTGGCGGCGCTTTTTCCTGCCCGTCACCGGCGATGCTGCGACCTTCACGGTTGGCGCCCTTTCGATCCATATCGCCGGCGTTTCGTCGGTCGCAGCCGACGCCACCTGTCAGGATGCCGACGGCACGTCATGGCCATGCGGCCAGACCGCGCTGTTCTCGTTCCGCCGGTTTCTCCATGGCCGAGCGGTCGAATGCTACATGGCGCCGCCGGCGGCCGGCGCGAAGGACATCGCCGCACCCTGCCGCATCGGCGCTATCGATCTCGGCGCGTGGCTGCTGACGGCCGGCTGGGCGAAGCCGGACGGCAGCGCCACCGATGCCTACCGCTCCGACGCCAACGGCGCTGCCTGTGCCGGTATCGGCATCTGGCGCGGCGCGCCGAAGCCGGCGGGTTGCCCCGTGCCCGCGGCCGCCGACACTGTCGCCGCCGGCGACTAGACCCGGTCCCGAAAAATATCATTCGAAGCCAGCACGCGGATCAGCGCAGCTGTCAGAACGCATATAATTTCGCATCCGGATCGGACCGGCCCGACAGTGCTGCATGGATGATATCGGCGGCGATGCGGCTGTAGGTGATGCCGTTGCCGCCGAAGCCGAGGATTGCCCAGACGCGCGGACAGTGCGGCACGCGGCCGATAAGCGGCAGGCCGGTTGCTGTCGTCCCGAACGATCCGGCCCATGCAAATGCCGGCGTTGTGTCAATCTGCGGAAACAAGCGGCCGAGCTTGCGTGCGATCGTCGCCGACTTCCGGGCAATCACGGCGTCGCGCGCCTCCTCATCGGCGAAATCCTCGTCCTCGCCGCCGCAGATGACGCGTCCGTCCGGCGTCGTGCGAATGTAGAGATACGGATCGGAAGCCTCCCAGATCATCGCGGCGGTTGGCCAGAGTGAGTGCCGTTGCGGTCGCGTTGCGATGGCGTAGGTGGAAATGATGCGATGGCCATTCGACGGCACGATCTTCGGTACCTCGTAGCCGGTGGCAAAGACGATTTGCTGAGCGGCGATAGTGGGTCCCGTAGCGATCCTTGCCGTTATCCGATCGCGATGAGCTTCGATCTCCGCGACCTCGCCGCGATAGACTTCCGCCCCGTCGTCGATCGCCGCTTTGAGGTAGCCGACGGTCAGTCGCCTTGGATCGAGCCCGAAGTCG
>DASZQY010000184.1:0-5720 GCA_035549395.1 Bauldia sp. | reverse complement strand
AAGGTCGCCGCCGGCGGCTTCTCGAGCAGCACGTGCTTGCCCATGGCGAGTGCCGCGCGCGCCGTCGCGTGACGGACCTGCGGCGGCGTGCAGACGGCAACCGCATCGACGGCCACGGATGACGCAGCGAGTTCCGCGAGCGAGCGGAAGACCGGGACGCCATCGATGCCGACGCCGCGCTGGCTGACGATGGCCGCCAGGCGAAAGGCGTCGTTGCCGGCAATCGACGGCACATGCTGGTCGTGGGCGATCTTGCCGAAGCCGACAATCGCGACGCTGAATGAAGCCACCCGTCCCCCTCCCGCGCAGGGCCCGGCATCCTAGCGGCGGCCGTGCGAGCGCGAAAGACCGCGCGGGAAGCGGCGATTTCGGCTAATCAGGCGCAAACCAAGACGGAGGAACCCGTGGAGCAGACCTGGCGCTGGTATGGACCGAAAGACCCCATCCCGCTCCGCCACATCGTGGAGGCCGGCGCAACCGGCATCGTCACCGCGCTGCACCAGATCCCGGGCGGCACGGCGTGGAGCGACGCGGCGGTGGCCGAACGCAAGCGGATGATCGAGGCGGCGGGTCTGCGCTGGTCGGTGGTCGAAAGCATCCCGGTGCCGCCGGCGCTGAAGGCGCGGACGGCGCAATGGCGCTCCAACATCGAGGCATGGAAGGAATCCGTGCGCGCGCTCGGCCGGAACGGCGTCACGACCGTCTGCTACAACTTCATCCCGATCATCGACTGGACGCGCACCGACCTCGCCTACCCGCTGCGCTCGGGCCTGGCGCTGCGCTTCGATCTCGTCGATTTCGTCGCCTACGACGCCTTCGCGCTGAAACGCAAGGGCGCGGAAGGCGATTACGACCCACGCGTCGTGAGCGAGGCGCGGACGCGCTTCAAGACGATGAGCGAATCGCGCCAGGCCGAGATCGAGAAGATCGTGCTTGCGGGCCTGCCCGGCTCCGACTTCGCTTACGACCGGGCGGCGTTCCTCAAGCTGCTTGCCGATTTCGAAGGGCTCTCGAAGGACGACCTGCGTGCCAACCTGACGGAATTTCACCGCGAGGTCATTCCTGTCGCCGAGGAATTCGGCGTCAACATCTGCATCCATCCGGACGACCCGCCGGTCGAACTGTTCGGCCTGCCACGCATCGTCTCGACCGCCGACGACATCGCGGCCCTGCTGAAGGCCGTCGACCGGCCGGCGAACGGCGTCACCTTCTGCGTCGGGTCGCTGGCGTCGCGCGCCGACAACGACGTGGTGGCGATGCTGAAGCAGTTCCTGCCGCGGGTGCATTTCCTGCACCTGCGCAACGTCACGCGCGATGGCATCGGTTCGTTCACCGAATCGGAGCATCTCGGCGGCGACGCCGACATGGTGGCGATCATCGGCGCGGTGCTGACCGAGGAGGCGCGACGGCGGAAAGAGGGCCGGCGCGACGCCGAGATCCCGTTCCGGCCCGATCACGGCCATCTGCTCGACGCCGACCAGGTGAAGAACGCGAACCCCGGCTACTCCTACATCGGGCGGCTGAAGGGCCTGGCGGAATTGCGCGGCGTCATCACCGCGGCCGGCAGCGCCCGGCAGTAGCCCGCCATCATTTCTGCTTGCGGGCGATCAGCGGGGCGCCGAGGCCGTCGTCGAAGTCGGGCATGCCGTCGGCGTCCATGCCCATGAGGGAGGAACGCGGGCGCTGGTTGGTGGTGGTCGCCTCGCGCCAGCGATCGACCACGGCGTTGATGAAATCGATATCGACGTTGCCGGCCGCATCGAGGCGCACCTGCATGCCGGCATGGCTGCGCGGCTGGCGCTCGGGCGGAACGTCCTTGAAGCGGAAGCGCGTCGGCAGCGGCACGCCCTCGCCGAAGGCGATCGCCTCGCGGTTACCGAGCGAGGGCAGAAAGGCGACGAGACTGGCGCCGGCGTCGGGCACGGCGGAGCGGATGATCGCCTGGTCGCGATCGTTGGCGAGGCGCATGGAAAAGACGGTGGAGCACTGGGACAGGATGGTCGCATCGAGATCGGCCGGACGCTGGGTGATGCAGCCGAGGAAGACGCCGTACTTGCGCCCTTCCTTGGCGATGCGCGACAGCGCCTTCACGGTCGGGCCGAAACTCTGCTTCTTGTCGGCGGGCGCGTAGCGGTGCGCTTCCTCGCAGGCGACGAGGATCGGCGCGGCGCCGTCGCTCCACACGCCGAACTCGAAGGCCATGCGGCACATGACCGACACGACAGCATCGAGCACCTCGGCCGGGAAGCCGGCAAGCTGGAGGACGGTGATCGGCTGGCCGTTGATCGGCAGGCGGAAGAGATCGCCGAGGACCTGGACCATGAGGTCCTCGATGAACAGGTTGTTGAACATGAAGGTGTAGCGCGAATCGTGACCAAGGGTCTCGATGCGCGAGATCAGACGGTGATACTTGGTCCAGGTCGAGCGGTTCTCCAGCTTGCCCATGCGCTCGTCGATGAGCTTGACGAGATCGGAGATGCGATAGGGGACCGGCGTATCGGCGGTGAAGCCGGCGCCCTGGCGGCGCAGGATGACGCGATCGCCACGCGAGCCGGCAGCGAACTGGGCCTTGGCGAGCGGGATCAGCTCCTGCAGGATCTCCATTTCCTCCTCGACGCCGGGACGGCCGCGGAAGAAGACGTCGACGATCTCCTCGAAGTTGAACAGCCAGAACGGCAGGATGAGATTCTTCGGGCTGACGACGTGGGCCATGTCGCCGAAGCACTGGCCGTACTCGTTATGGGGATCGATCAGAAAGATGCGCAGGTTCGCCTTCTTGGCGAGAATCTCCTGAAGAATGAGGGCGACGGAGGTCGACTTGCCGACGCCGGTGGTGCCGACGACGGCGAAGTGCTTGCGGAGCAGCTCCTCGAAGTTGATGAACGCCGGCACGGTCGGATCGAGACGCAGTCTGCCGACATCGATGGTTTCGCCGTCACCGACGTCGTGGATGATGGCGACATCGCCGGTGGCGAGGCGCGAGACGCGGTTGCCGATGGTCGGGTAGTTGGAGACGCCGCGCTGGAACGACGGCTTGGGACTTTCGTAATTCCTGATCTCGCCCATGAAGTCGATCTCGGCGACGAGACTCGAGTCGTCGTCGGTGTTGTCGCCGGTGGGCGGCGCGACCTTCATGCTGACGACGACGCCAACGACCAGCGAGCCCTCGATGTGCACACCGACGAGGCGGCCAATGGTCATGCGATCGTCGTCGTCGACGACATTGGCGCTCTTGAACAGGCGCGCGACGGCGCCGTTGCCGGTTATGGAGATGATGCGGCCAAGATCGGGGTGCTTGCCCGCCGGGACGGGGGGAGCGGCCGAAAGGTCGGGGGCGACGGCGTTCATTGCAAGCCGAATCCTGATGTTCCTGAAGAAAGGTCCCCGTCCGTCTGCGGCATCCTGCCGTCAAACAGTAAACAGGCAGTCATCAAGACCCCCTCGTTTCCTCGGTATTTTCCCGGGTAGGCTGTGCTTCGGCAGGCGACAAGGCAGCGGGCGAAACCCATGAAGATCGTGACACTGTCCCTTAATCCGGCGATCGACGTGTCGAGCGAGACCGAGCGGGTATTGCCGACCCACAAGATCCGCACCGCCAACGAGGACTACGAGCCCGGCGGCGGCGGGGTGAACGTCGCGCGGGTGATCACCGAGCTCGGCGGGGACGCCAGCCTGATCTGTCCGGCAGGCGGCTTCTCGGGGCAGATGCTCGACCAGCTTCTCGGGAAGATCCCGGTCAGCCGGCGGATCATCCCGATCGCGGGCAACACGCGCATCTCGTTCACCGTGTTCGAGCGCAAGACGGGCGCGGAGTACCGCTTCACGCCCAACGGACCGACGCTGTCGGAAGGCGAAATCGCCACCTGCCTTGCCGCCATCCGCGAGGCGAGCTTCGATTATTTCGTCGCCAGCGGCAGCGTGCCCATGGGGGCGCCGAGCGACATCCTTTCGCAAATCGCCGACATCGTTTCCGGCAAGGGCGCGCGCTTCGTGCTCGATTCTTCCGGCGCAGGCCTCAGCGTGACGCTGGAGCGGAGCAAGGTCTATCTGGTCAAGCCCAGCATGAGCGAGCTCGAGGGACTTGCCGGGCGTCGCCTCGACGACAAGACGGCGCTGGCGACGGCGCGCGATCTGGTGATGCGCGGACGGGCCGAGATCGTGGCGGTGACCATGGGCGCGGCAGGGGCCATGGTGGTGACCCGGGACAAGACGCTGTACATGGAGCCGCCGAAGGTCGAGGTGCGGTCCGCGGTGGGCGCCGGCGATGCCTTCCTCGGCGCGATGACGCTATCGCTGGCGCGAGGCGAGCCGGTCGAGGAGGCGCTGATGCTGGCCACCGCCGCCGGCGCAGCCACGACGCTGACGCCGCTCTCCAAAGTCTGCGCACTCGCGGACGTAGTGCGGCTGCACGAGGAAGTGAAACGGATGCAGGCCAGGACAGGTGGTGCGGCGAAGGCATGAGCGATCGTGAGGCACTGGAGTTCGATGTCGTCATCGTCGGCGCGGGGCCGGCGGGCCTTGCGGCCGCGATACGCCTGAAACAACGCTCGCCCGACCGGTCGGTGGCGATCGTCGAGAAGGGATCGGAGGTCGGCGCGCACATTCTTTCCGGCGCGGTAATCGACCCGGTTGGCATCGACACCCTGCTGCCCGGCTGGCGCACGGATGGCGACCGCCCGCTGACGCAGGCGGTGACGCGCGACCGGTATCTGTGGCTCGGCGAAGGCGGCGCGATACGCCTGCCGCACGTGCTCTTGCCGCCGCTGATGCGGAACAAGGGGGCGTTCGTGGGGTCGCTCGGCGACGTGTGCCGCTGGCTCGCCGGCAAGGCCGAGGCGCTCGGCGTGGAGATATTCCCCGGTTTCGCAGCCGCCGAGACGCTGTTCGACCGGCGCGGCGCAGTGACCGGTATCGCCACCGGCGACATGGGCGTCGCCCGCGATGGCTCGCACAAACCCAACTTCCAGCGCGGCATCGAACTGCGGGCGCGCTATACGCTGATAGCCGAGGGCGCGCGCGGATCGCTGGCCAAGCGCCTGACGCGGCGCTACGGCCTCGACCTCGGGCGCGAGCCACAGAAGTATGGCATCGGCATCAAGGAGCTATGGCGCATCGGCCCCGAGCGCCATCGGGCCGGCCTCGTGCAGCACACGTTCGGCTGGCCGCTGGCGAACGACACCGGCGGCGGCTCGTTCCTCTATCACCTCGCCGGCGGGCTGGTTTCCGTCGGGTTCGTCGTCCACCTCAACTATACGAACCCGCACCTGTCGCCGTTCGAGGAATTTCAGAAGTTCAAATCGCATCCCGCCATCGCGCCGACGTTTGCCGGCGGCGAGCGTCTGGCGTACGGGGCGCGCGCCATAAGCGAGGGCGGCTACCAGTCCGTCCCCAAGCTGACGTTCCCCGGCGGCGCTCTCATCGGCTGCGCGGCGGGCTTCGTCAACCTGCCGCGCATCAAGGGCAGCCACAATGCGATCCTCTCGGGCATCGCCGCCGCCGACAATGTCGCGCAGGCACTGGCCGACGGTCGTGCGCACGACGAGATCGCCGGCTACGACGACGGCTGGCGGAGCTCGCCGGTCGGCCGCGATCTCTGGCCGGTGCGCAACGCCAAGCCGCTGTGGTCGAAACACGGCACCGTGCGCGGCATTGCCCTCGCCGGGTTCGACATGTGGGCGCAGACGTTCGGCATCTCGCCGTTCGGCACGCTTACGCATGGG